>RFPF01000178.1 GCA_009926295.1 Planctomycetia bacterium | reverse complement strand
GGCGAACGTCAAGCGAGAGGGTCGGGCAGTCACGAGCCGGCTTGGGCGAGTTCAGAGGAACGTGCGAGCGCACGACCTACCAGCACGTCCTGCCGCCGTTGACGGCGATCGTCTGGCCCGTCACGAAGGCCGCCTCGTCGCTCGCGAGATACACCGCCGCCCAGCCAACCTCCTCGGGCCTGCCCCAGCGCTGCATCGGGATCGTCGCCAGGTAGGCGTCCTTGTCGGCCTGCGGATCGTTCACGTGCCGCTCCACGGGGATCCAGCCCGGGGCGATCATGTTGACCGTGATCCCGGACGGAGCGAGCTCGTGGCACATGCTGCGTGACCAGCCGGTCTGCCCCCCCTTCGCCGCGACGTACGCCGAAAACGGCGCCACTCCCAGATGAAAGACCTCGCTCGTGACGTTGATGAAGCGGCCGTGCTTCCGGGCCTTCATGCCGGGAAGCGCCCGCCGGGCGAGGAGGTAGGGGCTCTTCACGAAGAAGTCGAGCATCTGCTGGTGAAACTCCCAGTCGTATTCCTCGATGGGCTTGAGCGGCTGTGGCGGCGTGGCGTTGACGACGACGATGTCCACCGGGCCGAGCGACTTCTCGATCGCGGAAAACATTCCGTCGATCGCCCGCTCGCAGGTGACGTCGGCCGGGAAGACCTCGGCGGTGATCCCGGCGGCCCGCAGTTCGGCCACGGCCTCTTCGGCACGGGGCTTTGAGTTGGCGTAGTTGATCGCCACCCTCGCGCCGGCGAGGCCGAGGCATTTGGCCGTCGCGCGGCCGAGGCCGGTGGACGAGCCGGTGACCAGGGCCGTGCGGCCAGCGAGTGAGAAGCATGGAGGAGGCATGGGCGGGAAGGGCTCCGGGGTTCTCTAGCCGAGCGTCGGTGCGCAGGCGTTGGTGAGATGGTGGATGATGCCGGCGACGGCGCCCTGTCGTTTGCTCGACTTCGTGGCGACGATCGTGCAGTCGGCGAGCGCCGCAGTGAGCGTGCGCTGCCGCACGCGCTCGAGCACGCGCGCGAACCGCTCGGGCGACCCGGCGAGCAATGTGCCGTGCACGAAGAGCGTGGTCGGATTGAATATGTTGATCACGGCAGCGATCGCGATCGCCAGGTATTCCGTGACGGTGCGGATCTCGTGCTGGAAGTCGGCGGGCCGCGTCGCAAGGAGCGCGGACGCTTCGTCGAGCGCGACGGCCCGCCCCAGCTTCTCGCCGACGAGCCGCGCGAGGGCGGCGTCGGTGGCGAGGGTCTCGAGGCAGCCGCGGTTGCCGCAGCCGCAGCGGATCCCTTCGGGCGCCACCGTCACGTGCCCCACCTCGCCCGCGAGGCCGCTGTGGCCCGCAAGCAGCCGGCCGCCGCTCATCACCCCGAGCCCGAGGCCCGTGGCCGCGTCGAGCACCGCGAAGTCTCCGAGTCCCTGGGCGTCGCCATACAGCCATTCGCCCAGCACGAGCGCGTCGCTCTCCTGCACGAGCACGCTCGGCAGCCCGAGCCGCGCTTCGAGGTCACGGGCGGGATTGTGCTTGTCGAGAAGATGCAGGTTCGGCGAGAAGACGATCTCGTGGACCCGCTCGTTGACGAGGCCGGGCACGCTCAGGCCGATGCCGTGCACGAATACGGCGCCGGCGTGAATGAGCGTCCGGCATGCCTCCTCGACCTGGTCGAGCAGTGCCGGATAGCCGGCGGGCGTCGCGAAGCGGATCGTGCGTTCCTCGGTGACCGCACCGTCGAGGCCCGTGGCGACCACGCACGAGGTGCCGGCGTCGATCACCACGCCCAGCACGGCCGCCGACTCCGCCGCCATGCGCACGAGACGGCCGGGACGCCCCAGCGCCTGCTCCGCCGGCTCGAGTTCCTCGACGAGGCCGCGCCTGAGCAGCGAATCGACGGCCTTCGACACGGTCGGTGCGGTGAGGCCCGAGACCCGCGTCAGCGCCGCGCGCGACGAGGGGCCATGCCGCTGGATCGCCTCGAGAAGCCGCCGCTCGTTGATCCTTCTCAGGAGCGTCGATTCGACGCGATTGTCGTTCTGCTTCATGGAACCCGCGCGCGAGGACTCAGCGCGTGCCGAACCTGTGCACCATCGTGTGCCGGTAGGTGTGCCCGGGGTCGAGCCGGGTGGACGGCCACTCCGGATGGTGAATGCTGTCGGGATACTTCTGGGTTTCCAGGCAGATCGCGGCGTGCTTGCCGCAGGCGATGCCCCCTTTCCCCTTCAGGGAGCCGTCGAGATAGTTGCCCGTGTAGACCTGGATGCCGGGCTGATCGGCGAGGATTTCGAGCGTCCGGCCGCTGCCGGGATCGCGAAGCAGTGCCACCGTCCGCAGGACGCCGTCCGGCTTCCAGCCCCGGACGACGTAGTTGTGGTCGATGCCGCCGGGGTTTTTCCCGTCGGCGGTCGCCGGCAGCCTGTCGATCGCCGCGCCGAGCGTCTGCGCGGGCGACCGCTCGGGCCTGAGATCGAACGGCGTGCCGGCGACGGAAGCGAGCGTGCCGGTGGGAATGCCGCCTGCGTCGACCGGCAGATACGAGTCGGCGGTCACGGAGAGCTCGTGGCCGCGGATGCCGCTCGCGGCGTCGCCGGCAAGATTCCAATAGGAATGATGCACCATGTTCACGATCGTCGGCGCGTCGGTCGTGGCCGACATCTCCACCCACAGTTCGCCGTCGGGCGTGAGCGTGTAGGTGACGCGGGCGGTGAGCACGCCGGGATACCCCTCGTCGCCGGCCGGGGACAAGACCTCGAAATCGACCGCTGGCCCGCGGTCGGACTGTTTCGGCGTCGCCTTCCAGAGTTTCTTGTCGAAGCCGACGATGCCGCCGTGCAGGTGGTTCGCGCCGTTGTTCTTCGCGAGCGTGTGGTGTTTCCCGTCGAGATCAAACGCGCCGCCGGCGATCCGGTTCGCCACGCGGCCGCAGGTGGCCCCGAAGTATGGGCTCGCGCCGAGGTAGCCTTCGAGCGTGTCGAATCCGAGCACCACGTCCGCCGGTGCTCCCTTTCCGAGAGGCACGTGGAAGCTCGTGAGGGTCGCGCCGTAGTCGGTGATGTCGGCGCGCCAGCCGCCGGGCACCTCGAGCGTGTAGAGCGAGACCCGTGCGCCGTCCGGCAGGGCGCCGAAGGCGCGGGCGACGGGAGGACGGATCGGTTCGGACATGGGCGAAGCGGCTTCCGTGACGGGGAACGCGGTGGCGCAGGTCGCAGCCAGCATGATCGCATTCGACCGAAGCGACAGGCGCATGGCGGACGGCCCCGAAGTTTGACGCTTACTTAACGCCGCTTAGAATACATGTGCAGTGTGGTTTGTGAAGTGGTTCCTCCTCTGGATCCCAGCGCCGCGATGCGACATGGCCTAGGTTTCCGGCGCGGTGGGTGTCGCTTGGCGGCGGGGCTCGCGTTTCTCGCTTCGGCGCCGACGTCATGGTCGGCCGAGCCGGTTGATTTCTCCCGCGACATTCAGCCGCTGCTCGCCAAGCGGTGCGTGGCCTGCCACGGCCCCGACACGCAGGAAGCCGGCTTGCGGCTCGACGAGCCAGCCTCGGCGACGAGGGAACTCGACAGCGGTGATCGGGCGATCGTGTCCGGGGACGCCGCGGCGAGCACGATCCTCGTCCGCATCACGTCCACGGATCCCGACGTGCGGATGCCGCCGGAGGGGGCCCGGCTCACGCCGCCTCAGGTCGATGCGATCAAACGCTGGATCGACGAAGGAGCCGAGTGGAGAGAGCACTGGGCGTTCCGGCCGCTCGTGCGGCCGGACGTGCCCACGGTGGCGGGCACGGGCAATCCGATCGACGCCTTCATCCGGGCGGGGCTCGAGCGGCGCGGCCTCCCGGTGCCGAAGCCCGCCGAAAAGATCACGCTTCTGCGCCGCGCGACGTATGACGTCACGGGGCTGCCCCCGTCCGAGCAGGACGTCCATGATTTCCTCGCCGATCAGTCACCGCGCGCCTGGGAGCGGGTCGTGGATCGGCTGCTCGCCTCGCCGCACTACGGAGAGCAGTGGGCCCGGCACTGGCTCGACCTCGTCCGCTATGCCGACACGAACTCGTTCGAGCGGGACGGCCCGAAGCCGCACTCCTGGCGCTACCGCGATTACGTCATCCGCTCGTTCAACGACGACAAGCCCTACGACCGGTTCATTGTCGAGCAGTTGGCCGGCGACGAGATTCCGCATCCGCGGCCCGACGACCTGATCGCGACCGGGTATTACCGGCTCGGCATCTGGGATGACGAACCGGCCGACCGGGAGCAGGCCCGCTACGACTGGCTCGACGACATCGTCTCCACGACCGGCCAGACGTTCCTCGGCCTCTCGATCGGGTGTGCCCGCTGCCACGACCACAAGATCGATCCACTGCCGCAACGCGACTACTACTCCCTACTCGCGTTCTTCGAGAACATCACGCCGATGCAGACGACCGGCGAGAACGTCGAGCGGCCGATCTTCGCGAGCGATGCGGACCGGCAGGCGTACGAGGCGAAGGTGGCCGCCCTGACCGCCCGGCGGGATGCGGCCCAGCAGGCGGTCACCGAGATCGAGCAGCGGTTTCGATCCGAGTGGGAAAAGGCGCATCCGCAGGCCTCCGGCGGCGGGGGCGACATCGACGATCTGCAGTTTCGCTTCTACCGCGATACGTGGACGAGCCTACCGCCCTTCGATGAACTGAAACCCGAGGAGGAGGGGGTGGTTCCGTCGAATCTGTTCGACATCACGGTCGCCCCGTCGCTGCGGGCCGATGCGTTCGGCTACCAGTTCACCGGGTTTCTGAAGGTGCCGGCTGACGGGGAGTACACGTTCGTGCTCGACTCCGACGACGGCTCCCGGCTCACGGTTGCCGGGCAGGCCGTGCTCGAATACGACGGCATCCACGTCGAAGGGAGGCCGAGGACGGCCACCATCGCCCTCAAGGCGGGCCGCCTGCCGATCCGGCTCGACTACTTCCAGTGGAGGCACGGCAAGGGACTTTCCTTGGCCTGGTCGGGTCCCGGGGTGAAGAAACGGTGGCTCTCGGCCGTTGGCAAGCGGCATGAATACAAACTCGCCGACGCCATCAAGTCGGACGGCGAGCGGATTCTCGGCGCGGACGGAAAGCAGGACTTCGAGGCCAAGGTCGCAGCCCTCGAAAAAGTGAAGAAGGAAACCGTGCCCGTCGACAAGGCGCTCGTCGTGTCGGAGTTCGGGAAGGAATCCAGGCCGACGCACGTCTTCTACCGGGGCAATCCACACGCCGAACGCAAGCCCGAGAACAAGGTCGAGCCGGCGTTTCCCGCGGTGCTCAAGCCGCCCAAGCCGGAGATCGCTTCGCCGGCAGCCGATGCCAAGACGACCGGCCGGCGCACAGCGCTGGCGACATGGATCGCTTCCGCCGACAATCCGCTCACCGCGCGGGTGATGGCCAACCGCGTGTGGCAGCACCACTTCGGCCGTGGGATCGTGCGCAGCCCGAACAACTTCGGCTTTGCGGCGGATCCGCCGACCCACCCCGAATTGCTCGACTGGCTCGCCGCCGAACTCGTCGCGAACGGCTGGCGGCTCAAGCCGCTCCACAAACTGCTCCTGATGTCGGAGGCCTACCGCGGGGCGGCGACCTGCAACGCGGAAGCGTTTGCCCAAGACCCGCTCAACGACGCCTTCTGGCGGTTCGACATGCGCCGGCTCTCGGCCGAGGAGATTCGGGATTCGATCCACGTGGCCAGCGGCGTCTTCAACCCCGCGATGTTCGGGCCCGGCGTCTATCCGGAGATCCCAAAAGAGGTGATGGCCGGGCAATCGAAGCCGGGCGCCGGCTGGGGAAGGTCGGCGCCAGGGGAACAGGCCCGGCGCACGATCTACGCCCATGTGAAGCGGTCGCTGATCACGCCGATCATCGCCGACTTCGATGTCGCCGACACCGATACCTCCTGCCCGGTACGGTTCGTGACGACGCAGCCGACGCAGGCGCTGGGGATGATGAACGGCGAGTTCCTCCACAACCAGGCCCGCGCGTTCGCCGATCGTGTTCGCCGCGAGGCGCTCGCCGCGAACACGCAGCCCGGCGGCTCGGCCGACGACGACACCGCCGCGATCGTCCGCCGGGCGCTCGAGATCGCCCTCGTCCGGCCTGTTCGCGACGACGAGGTGACGAGGGGCGTCGCCCTCGTCGATGCGCTCGGGGAGCAGGACGGGGTCGGGCCGAGTCGGGCAATCGAACTTTACTGCCTGATGGTGTTGAACCTCAACGAATTCGTCTATCTCGACTGAGCCCTTCCCCCGCGGAGACCCACCATGACGCCCGCACCAGCATCGCATCGCGGATCGTTCTGTCGCCGCACCCGGCGCGAGTTTTTCTGGGAGGCGGGGGGATCGTTCACGGGCCTGGCGCTCGCCGGCCTGCTCGACGGCGGATTCTTCGCCCGTCAGACGCAGGCCGCCACGGGCGTTCCCTTCATGAATCCACTCTCGGCCAGGCCGCCGATGTTCGCCCCGAAGGCGAAGAGCGTGATCTTTCTCTTCATGTATGGCGGCCCGAGCCACGTCGACACCTTCGACTACAAGCCCG
>RFPF01000177.1 GCA_009926295.1 Planctomycetia bacterium | reverse complement strand
GAAGACGAGCGCCTGGCTGAAGGCATTCGAGAGCGTCACCGGGCCGGCGGAGCCCGAAAACGCTCCGGCCGTGGTCCAGTCGGCATTCGTGCCGGTCCACGTGACCTGCGCACGCGCGACCGGGGACACGGCGACGAGGGCGAGCAACAATGCACCCGCACGAATCGCAGCCTTCGACAGGATGCTATGCATACGCCGCCCCCGACAATTCAGGAACCGTGCACGAAGTACGCCAGAGAGCCCCATGCCGTTCACCAAGCCGGCTTCTTCAGCCCAAAGACTTTGATAAAAATAAGTCAATTTCGTTGAATCCGCAAGCAGACGGCTGCGGCGGTTTCGCCGGGAAAACGTGGGTTTGGCTCGCGTACGCCCCGCGGATTTATCCGGATTTCGGCAATCGGAGTGCGTTTTTGGGCGCCGGGCCGCGGGCGATTCAGCCGCCCGTGCGCCTCGGCCGGACCGCACAGCAGGCGGCTGCCGCGGCGTCGTCGAGCCGGGCCGGGGCGAGCCGCGGGGCGAGCAGGTGGATGATCGCCAGGGCCACGAGATACGCCGACGCGCAGATCACGAAGATCGGCACGTAGCTGCCGGTCTTCTGGAGGATTGCCCCGACGACGAGCGCGATCAGCATGCCGCCCAACGACCCGGCCATGCCGCCGATCCCCACGACCGACCCCACCGCCCGGCGCGGGAACATGTCGCTCGTGAGCGTGAACAGGTTGGCCGACCAGCCCTGGTGCGCGGCGGCGGCGAGCGACACGAGCCCCACCGCCACCCAGAGGTTCGTGGCCCGGGCTGCGAACAGCATCGGCACCACCGCCAGTGCGCAGACGAGCATGGCCAGCTTGCGGGCGGCGTTGACGCTCCACCCGCGCTCCAGCAGGTGCGACGACAGCCATCCGCCGCCGATGCTGCCCACGTCGGCCACGAGGTAGATCACGACCAGCGGCAGGCCCATCGTCTTCAGGTCGAGCCCGTGGTTGCGCTTGAGGAAGTCGGGCACCCAGAACAAATAGAGCCACCAGATCGGGTCGGTGAGGAACTTGCCGATGGCGAAGGCCCACGTCTGCTTCAGCGGAAACACCCGCGACCACGGCACCGGCACGATCGGCTCGGGCGGATCGCTGTTGATCAGGGCCAGTTCGGCGGCCGACACGCCGGGATGCTCCTGCGGGCGGCGGTAGCCCGCGAGCCACCACGCCACCCACACGAAGCCGAGGAGGCCCGTGGCGATGAACGCCCACTGCCAGCCGTACTGCACGGTGATCCACGGCACGACCAGCGGCGTGACGAGCGCGCCGATGTTGGTGCCGGAGTTGAAGATGCCCGTGGCGAGGGCCCGCTCCTTCTTCGGAAACCACTCCGCCACCGCCTTGATCGACGCCGGGAAATTGCCCGCCTCGCCGAGGCCGAGGATCACCCGCGAGAGTGCGAGACCCGCCGTGGCGCCGCCGAGCAAGAGCACCTGCGGCGGGTCGATCGACACTGTCGGCAGCACGAGCCCCGGCAGCCGGTCGGCGAAGGCGTGGGCCATCGCCCCGATGCTCCACACCACGACGGCGATCGAGAACCCGGCCCGCACGCCGATGCGGTCGATGATCCGGCCCGAGAGCAGGAGGCCGATCGCGTAGGCGGCCTGGAAGCTGAACACGATCGCCGCGTAGTCGCGCTCGTCGAAGTGAAACTGCTCCTGGAGCGTCGGCTTGAGGATGCCGATCACCTGGCGGTCGATGTAGTTGATCGCCGCGGCCATGAAGAGCATGCCGCACACGATCCAGCGGATGCCCCAGCCGCCCGCGCCGCCCGACGTACCCCCTGAAATCCGCATCGATCGGTCCTTTCTCGGCTCCGTGTCACGGCTGCCGGTCACGGTTTCCTGCCCGGCCGGCCCACGCTCACGGTGAACGAGCGGCTCAGGGAGTGACGCGGCACGCCATTGTCGTGGCAGGTGACGGTGACGTCGCGCGAGGCCGATTTCCCGGGGGCGATGCCGGCCAACGTGACGACGCCACGCCGCCGGTCGATCGCGAACGAGCCGTCCTCGTTGCCGGCCGTGATCTCGAAGGTGAAGATCGTGCCCGGCTCCGGATCGCTGGCCTCGAGCGTCGCGAGTTCCCGACCTGCCTTGACGCCGAGGGGCAGGACCACGGCGTCGGGCTGCGACAGGCCGGCCAGCGGCTGGTTGTCGGTCCACACGGGGTAGCCCCTGGCCGCCACCGCCTCCTTCACCGCCGGCGAGATCTCGGCGCCCCGGCCGGGCACGCCGAGGCCGTAGCGCTGGAAGTAGCGGTCGAGGTTGCGCCCGGTGGCGGTGCACATGAGGACGTAGAAGCGGTTGCGCTTGAAGTTCGGGTCCTTGGAATCGAGGGCGTCGAGCTCGGGATCGCGGCCGCCCTGCAGCGACTGCATCAGCCGCGTGAGGGCAGTCTTGTAGGCGCTCCAGCCGAACGCCTCCGCGAGGTTGAAGTAGAAGTCGTAGGCCGCTGTGCGGCCGCAGGCGTTCTTCCAGGTGCGCTCCTCCTCGCGCTGGCCCAGGAAGTCCGCCCGATCCTTGAGCCGCTTGTCGGCGTTGTAGGTGCCGTGCACGTCGCCGTCCCACGCCGTCCGGTCGTGGATCAGCGCGTAGACCATCCCGGGCAGGAGGTTGACGTCGACCTCGGCGTGCGTCGGGATCACGAACGCGCCGTTGAAGTCCGCCTGGAAGGTGTGGCCGAGCTCGTGGTAGGTGCCCCAGTTGCCGTCCTCGACGGACGATGCGAGCTCCGTCTCCTTGTCGACGCCCCACCCGAGTTCGATCGGATACTGCGCGTAGGCCGCGCCGGCGCTCACCTGGCGATTCGTGGTCACGACCTCCGCGCGGCGGCGGAAGGGGCCGTAGCCGTAGTGGTCGTCGGCGAGGTTCATGACGGCGTCCCAGTGCCGGGCGACGGCACCGATGTCGGCGGTGGCCGCGAGCTGGGCCCGCGACACGTAGATCACGAGCTTCGGCGTGCGCACGAAGCCCCACGGGGCCGGCCGCGACCGCACTTTCGGCCAGTCGTCCTCGGCGTCGACGCCGAGCGTGAAGCAGGGGGCCGGCAGGACGTTCGCGAACGTCACGTCGAACGTCCCGAGGTTCGCCCCGGGCGGCACGAGGATCGTGATCAGGCCGCCGAGCGCGTGGCCCGTTTCCGTCTTCGGCCGCTCGAGCGGCACGCGCCGCCAGAGCTTGGGATAGGAGTCCCACCGCGGGCGATTGAAGATCGTGTCCTCCGTGCCGCCGACGTGCAGCATGAGGCCCTTGCCCGCCTTGTCGCGCGGGAGCGTGACCGTGATCGCTTCGCCCGGCCCGGCGTAGAGGCCCGTTTCGACGCGGGTCGGCCGGTCGGGCGACTGCATCAGCTTCGACACCGGCGCATCGCCGTCGATCGCGACCGTGCGGGTCACGCGCTCGGCCCCGGCGGGCGGCAGGCCCGGCACGTCCGCCGCGGCCGGGTGCACGAAGAGCCCGGCGGTGTCGAGGGAGTCGAGGAGCCCCGACTGGTATCGCACGAGCAGCGCCTCCACCGGCTGCTTTTCCACCGTGAGCGGCTTCGCGCGGGTGGGGGCGATCCAGCCGAGGTCGTCGTGCAGGGCGTCGAGACCGTCGGCGAGCGGCGACAGCCCGGGCCGGGCGGCGAGCACGCGGTCGATCGCCGCGCAGGCGACGCGCTGCTCCTCGAGCGTGAGGCGTTCCCGCTGCGCCGCGCCCGAGCGGATCGCGTCGAGGGCGTGCGCGGCCGACCGGATCGGGGCGGGCGGGTCGGCGGCCACCGGAAACGAGTCGCCCCCGGCGTGCGCCCCGCCGAAGGCGAGCCCGAACGGCTCGAGCACCTCCTGCGCGCGGGCGAGATCCGCTTCCTTGAGGGCCCAGGGCGTGGAGCAGACCACGAGGCCGCCACCCGCCTGGGCGAACGCCCGGATGCGGGCCAGCGCGTCGTCGGAGAGCGGTTCGTGGAAATTGCACACGAACACATCGCAGCCGGAGAGATCGACCTTGCCCTTCGCGTTGGGGATCGCCACCGGCTTGAGCCGGAAGCCGGCCGCCTGGAGGAAGGCCACGAGCTTGTCGTTGACGAGGCCCACCGTCACCTGGTCGGGCTTCGCCCTGCGCGAGGCCCAGAGGACGGAGTTGAGGAACAGCCGCGACGTCGCGCCCGTGCCGCGGGTGTCGAAGAACCCGGTGTGGGCGGCGGCCACCATCCGCGCGGCCGTCGGCCTGGCGCCGTCGCCGAGCCGGCCCGCCGCCACCGCGGGCACTCCCGCCTTGTCGACGAGCACCGGGAACGAGGCCCGGCCGAAGACCGGCACCGACCCGAGCGTTCCGTAGCCGTCGGCCATCTGGCCGGCCGCCCCCTCGACGATCGCCGCGTAGTCGCCGGCGATCGTGCCGCCTGCGGCCGCCCCCTCGCGGTCCGCCGCGAGGCCAGCCCGGCACGAGGCGAGCGCGAGCAACGCCGCCGCACACGCGCCGCGAATCCCGGTGGGGCCGGACATGGATCTACCTCCCGTCGCCGGCGAGGTCGCTGAGGTAGTGCTCGAGGTTCGTGTAGCCGTCCTGCCGCACGGCGTTGCCGTCGCGCGGATCGCGCGGATCGAGTCCGTGCCCGGTCTCCCAGGCGTCGGGCATGCCGTCGCGGTCGGCGTCGGCCGGCGCATCGCCGGCCTCGAGCCTGGGCCAGCCGCCCACCTGCTTCTGGCTGTCGATGCGGCGGTTGGTCCGATCCCTGACGCCCTTGATCACGCGCTCGTCGGCCGAGTCGCGCACGAGGCTCGCGCCCGCCCGGGCGAGCACGAGCTTCACGGCCTCCTCGGCCGCCTGCGTCGCCGGCCGGTCGGCCTCGGGCACCACCTCCGCCGGCTGCCTGAACTTCTCCGGCGTCACGTCGCCGACGTACTTCCCGCCGCGCACGCCCCACTGGAACGCGGCGTAGTTGTCGGCGGTCCACTCGGGCTTCCCCTCGAACACGTTGCCCTCGATGTAGCCCGTGGTGACGTCCTGCGCCTCGGCCTTGGGGGCGATCGGCATCTCCTTCGCGTAGGGCTTGGTGTCGGGGCCGGGCCGCCAGTAATTGCCGATCAGGTTGAAGCGGCCCGTGGCGAGGTTGCAGGCGCCCTCCCAGTTGTAGATGAGGTTGTTGCGGAAATCGAAGATGGAGGCCGGGTCGGAATCCGGCGGCGGATAGCCGCCGAGCGTCGGATGGCGATCGCGGCTGCTGAACAGGAGGTTGTGGTGGATCGAGACGTTGCCCCGCATCTTGCGGAACGACATCAGCATCGCATGGGGCTGCTTCTTGTAGTGGGTGCTGTCGTGGAGCGCCTCGCCGAACATGCACCACTGCATCGTGAACCGATCGGCCGCGTACACGTCCATGATGCCGTCCACGCCCCAGGTGGCGGTCACGTGGTCGAGGATCACGTCGCGGCAGGTGCCCTCCTCGGGGCCGAATCCGAGCACGTCCTCGGACGTCTTCGTGGCGTCGCCGAGGCGGAACCGCATGTGGCGGACGACAAGGTCGGTGCACCTGCGGAAATCGACCGAATGGTCGCGGATCGCGATCCCGCCGCCGGGCGCGGTCTGGCCGGCGAGCGTCAGGCCCGACACGTTCTCGATGCGCAGCTGCTTCTGGAGCTTGATCGTGCCTCCGACGTCGAACACGACCGTCCGGGGGACGTCCTTCTGCTTCGTCTTGATCGCGTCGCGCAGGCTGCCCGGGCCGCCGTCGTCGAGCGTGGTGACGTGATACACGTCACCGCCGCGTCCTCCCTTGGCGAACCGTCCGAAGCCCTCCGCCCCGGGAAACGCGAGCAGCGGATCGGCGGCGCCCGCTCCGGTGAATCGCAGGGCGCCGACGAGGGCGATGATGCCGACAACAGACGGGGGGCGGCTCATGCGGGGAATCCGAAGTAGGTCCTGGCGTTGTCGTGGCAGATGCCTCGGACCATGCGGCCCACGAGGGCGAAGTCGCCGGGAATCTCGCCCCGCTCCATGTCCCGGCCGAGCAGGTTGCAGAGCGTGCGCCGAAAATATTCGTGCCGCGGATACGACATGAACGACCGCGAATCGGTCACCATCCCCACGAACCGCGACAGGAGACCGAGGTTGGAGAGGGCGTTCATCTGCCACTCCATCGCCTCCCGCTGGTCGAGGAACCACCAGCCGCTCCCGAACTGCACCTTGCCCGCGATCGAGCCGTCCTGGAAGTTGCCGATCATCGTCGCGAACACGTAGTTGTCGGCGGGGTTGAGGTTGTAGAGGATCGTGCGCGGCAGCGATCCGTCGGCGTCGAGGGAGTCGAGGTAGCGGGCGAGCGCCGACGCCTGCGGGAAGTCGCCGATCGTGTCGCAGCCGACGTCGGGCCCGATCGAGCGGAACACCCTGCCGTTGACGTTCCGCAGGGCGCCCACGTGCATCTGCATCGTCCAGCCCAGCCGGGCGTAGAGCCGCCCGAGGAAGAGCATCACGAACGACGCGAACCGGAGCTGGTCGGCCGGGGTCGCCGCCGTGCCGGACCGGGCCCTCGT
>RFPF01000176.1 GCA_009926295.1 Planctomycetia bacterium | reverse complement strand
TCGAGCGGGCTGTGGGAGCGAGCGCAGCCATGGATGGCGAAAGCGAAGCGGACACGCAGAGAGCCGAGGCCTGGAGGGCCGAGGCGAACGTCAAGCGAGCTGGGCAGTCACGAGCCGGCGCTCGATGAAAATGGGCAGCCCCGAGCCGGCGCGTGCGAGTTGGCTCCTGGCATTGCTCTGTACCATCGTCACTGCAGGACCCAGCCATGCCGCCGACGCGCCGCCGACGTACGAGGAGCATGTGCTGCCGATCTTCCGCGAGAAGTGCTGCAGCTGCCACAACGCCGACAAGAAGCAGGGCGGCCTCGACCTCACGAGTTTCGGCCAGGCACTCGCCGGCGGCTCGTCCGGCGAGGTGATCGCGCCGGGCGACCCCGATGCCTCGTATCTCTGGCAGCTCGCGAGCCACACTTCCGAGCCCAAGATGCCGCCGCAGTCCGACCGCATCCCGGGCGAGATGCTCGACGTCATCAAGAGGTGGATCGCCGGCGGCGCGGTCGAGCGGGCCGGCGGCCAGCCGATCACGCGGAAGGGCAATGCGTCGCTCGCGCTCGATGCGGCGGCCGTGGCCGCACCGAGCGGCCCTGCCGTGATGCCGCCCCGCCTGCCGCTCGACGTGGCGAGCACGGCGGGCAGGCCGCTGGCGATCACCGGCCTGGCGGCGTCGCCGAACGGCCCACTCGTGGCGGTCGGCGGCAGGCGGCAGGTGCTGCTCTACGATGCCTCGTCGCTGGCGTTTCTCGGCGTGCTACCCTTTCCCGAGGGCGACGTGAAAACGCTGCGGTTCTCGCGGAACGCCAAGCTGCTCCTCGCCGCCGGCGGCCGCGGGGCACAGAGCGGGCGCGTGGTCCTGTTCGACGTTGCGACGGCCGGCCGCGTCGGTGAACTCGGCGACGAGTTCGACCAGGTGCTCGCCGCCGACGTGTCGGCCGATCAGCGGCTGGTGGCCCTCGGCGGCCCGCAGAAGGTGGTGCGGCTGGTGCGCACCGCCGACGGCCAGCCGGAGGCCGAGATTCGCAAGCACACCGACTGGATCACGGCCGTCGAGTTCTCCCCCGACGGGGCCATGCTCGCCACGGGTGACCGGGCGGGCAACGCCTTCCTCTGGGAAACGCGCGGAGCCCGCGAAGATGCGACGCTCAAGGGGCACGGCGGCGGGATCACCGGCGTGGCCTGGCGAGGCGACGGGGCGGTCGTAGCCACCGCGGGCGACGACGGCAAGGTGCGGCTCTGGGCCCGGAAGGACGGCGCGAAGATGAAGGAGTGGGACGCCCACCCCGGCGGTGTTCTCGGCCTCGCGTGGCTCGCCGACGGCCGGCTCGCCACCTGCGGTCGTGACCGCAAGGCCGTGCTCTGGAAGGCCGACGGCGCGAAGGAACGCGACTTCCCTCAGCACGCCGATATCGCCCTGAGAGTCGCGGCCACCAGCGATGGCGCGCGTCTCTTCGTCGGCGACCTCGCCGGCACGCTCGCGGCGTATTCAATCGCCGACGCCAAGCCACTGGGCAACGCCGACACGAATCCCCGGCCACTGGAGGACCGCCTCAAGGCCGCCGAGGCGGCGCTCGTGGCGGCGACACAGGCGCACGGTGCGGCCGACGGCGAACTGCTCGCGGCACGCAAGGCGGTCGAGGCGATCCTTGCCCAGGTCGCGGAGGCGGAGAAGCGGGCAGCCGAACTCGGCGCAGCGGCCGAGAAGTCGCGGGCCGGTCTCACCGCGGCCGAAGCCGAGGCCAAGCGCTGGCGCGACGAGGCCGAATTCGCCAAACGGCCTCGCTGAGTCACCCTCGGCCTGCCCACGCCGGCTCCGGCGGTGTGAGACCGAAGGAGCGATCGAGCTCAGCGGCTGTTCATGTCGCACGACACGCCGCCTGCGGCCGGCACGTAACAGGCCCGGGCGTAGTCCATCACCATGCGGTGCGAGCTGAACCGCCACGCCAGCGAACTGATCGAGTTCTTCATCATCCGGATCCACTGCCGCGGCAGACCGTCGGCATCGCGGTCGTAGAACAGCGGGATCACCTCGTCCTCGAGCACCCGATAGAGGGCTTCGTAGTCGCGGCGGTCGGTAATCGCGTCGTTGGCGTGCGTCTCCCCGCGGCCGATCGCGAAGCCGTTGCGGCCGTCGTAGGCCTCGGCCCACCAGCCGTCGAGGATCGAGCAGTTGAGACCCCCGTTGTAGACCACCTTCTGCCCGCTCGTGCCCGAGGCCTCGAGTGGCCGCCGAGGATTGTTGAGCCACACGTCCACGCCTTGGATGAGGTGCCTGCACACGTTGATGTCGTAGTCCTCGACGAACACGATCCGGCCGCTCGTCCGTGGGTCGTGTCGCAGGTTCGCGATCTTGCGGATCAGCGCCTTGCCCGGCTCGTCGGCCGGGTGAGCCTTGCCCGCGAAGATGATCTGGATCGGACGGTCGCGGTCACTGATCAGCGCGAACAGGCGGTCGAGGTCGTTGAGCACGAGGTCGGCACGCTTGTAGGTGGCGAACCGTCGGGCGAAACCGATCGTGAGGATGTTCGGGTCGAGCACCGTGCGGGCCAGTTCCACCGCCTCGTCGCACTCTCCCCGTCGCCGGCACTGCCGGCTCACCCGCCGGCGGACGAACTGCAGCAGCAGGTTCTTGAGGGCGTAGTGCGTCTCCCAGAGCTCGCCGGGGTCGCAGTCGTGGATCTTCTGCCAGACGTCGGGCTCACCCATCCGCCGGAACCAGTTGGCCGGAAAGATGCGGTCGTAGAGCTGGAGCATCTGCCACGACAGCCAGCTCGGCACGTGCACGCCGTTGGTGATGTGCCCGATCGGCACCTCCTCCTCGACGCGGCCCGACCAGAGGCCGTTCCACATCCTGCGGCTGACGTGGCCGTGCAGCGCGCTCACGGCGTTGGCCCGGCGCGACATCTTGAGGCCGAGCACGGTCATGCAGAACGGCTCGGAGTGGTTGGCCGGGTCGACGCGGCCGAGGCTCATGAGGTGGTCGTGCGAGATCCCGAGGGCGTCGCGCATCGGCCCGAGATGCTCCTCCATGAGGGCGCTGTCGAACCGGTCGTGGCCGGCGGGCACGGGCGTGTGCGTCGTGAACACGGTCTGCCGTGCGACCCGCCGCATGGCGTCGTCGAGCGGGTAACCGTCGCGATCCATCCGACCGCGCACCGCCTCGAGCGTGGCGAACACCGAATGGCCCTCGTTGAGGTGATAGACGCCGGGCACGATCCCGAGGGCGCGGATCGCTCGCACGCCCCCGATCCCGAGCACGATCTCCTGGCGGATCCGGATCCGTGTGTCGCCGCCATAGAGCCGGCTGGTGAGCTTGCGGTCGTCCGGGCTGTTGCCCTCGACGTTGCAGTCGAGCAGGTAAAGGGTCACCCGCCCTACGGCCATCTTCCAGACCTGCGCGAAGATCGGTCCCGAGCGGGTGTCCACCTGCACCAGCACGGGCTTGCCGTCGGCGCCGATGGCGGGCTCGACGGGCAGCACCTCGACCCGCGATTGGAGGTATTCCTCGTGCTGGTAGCCATCGATGTCGAGCTGCTGCTTGAAGTAGCCCTGGTCGTAGAACAGGCCGACCGCGATGAGCGGGATGCCGAGACCGCTCGCGCTCTTCACGTGGTCGCCCGAGAGCACTCCGAGCCCGCCGGAATAGATCGGTACCGACTCGTGGATGCCGAACTCGGCCGAAAAATAGACCACCGGCTTCGAGCCGAGGACACCGGCGTTCACCTCGCTCCAGGTGGTCTCGGCCGCGAGGTATTCCTTGAGCCGCCGATACGCCTGGTTGATCCGGCTGTACAGCACGAGTTCCGCCGCTCGCGCCTCGAGCCGTTCGGGCGTGAACTCCGCCAGGAGAGCGATCGGATTGTGGTCGAGCTGGCGCCAGCGGATCGGATCGAGCTCGCGGAAGAGGTTCGTGACCTCCGGGTGCCAGCTCCACCACAGATTCCTGGCGAGGGCCATGCACTTGGCGTAGAGATTCTGCGGCGACAGCTCGTCGAGTCGGGGCGGGGCGAGATGGGAGGCCGGCACCGCGGCGGTGCGGGGAATCGGCCGCGACGAAACATCTTCTTCTGCCTGGCTCATGGCTGCTCCTCCGGGCGGGATGTGGAGATGGTGGGAACTGAAGCCAGAAGGCCCGCGAGTATACCGGCGGCCCGAGACGCCTTCGACCCCCGCCCGGGAACGTCACCATAATGGCGTCCATCTCCATCACCGCATGACCGCATGACCCCACGATCCGGATGTTCACAATGTTCGCCGCACACGCCCCGCACCCCGATCCGGCGAGCCTTCGTCACCTCGGCGACGAGCTCGATGCCAGGGCCCCGACGACCGCCGACGTCGGACCATGGCGGAGCGGAGCGTTTCGCCTGCTCGCCGACACCGGTGCGCTCGCGGGCTTCGTCCCGGCTGCAGACGGCGGCACGGGCGCCGGGGAGCCTGCGCTGCTCGAACTGCTCGTGACGGTCGCGGCACGGTGCCTGACGACGGCGCTCGCCCTCACGCAGTGGGCCGCAGGCTGCCGGCTGATCGCGGGGGGCAGCGACGCCGTGCGGGCCGCCTGGCTGCCCGGCCTCGCCCGTGGAGACGTGACGACGACGGTGGGCATCGCCCAGCTCTCGACGAGTCGACGCCACCTCGGCGGTCCCGCGCTCGTGGCCAGTCGCGCCGGGGACGACTGGCGGCTCACGGGGTCCTGCCCGTGGGTGACGGGCGCCGACGCGAGCGACACGATCGTGACCGGGGCCGCGACCGCCGAGGGCGGCCATGCATTCTTCGTCGTGCGGCGGGACGCGCCGGGGCTCGTTGTCAGCCCCCCAATGCACCTCCTCGCGCTCTCCGGCAGCCGCACCTCGCGCGTGGAATTCAACTCGGTCGCGCCGGCCGCCGTGATCGAACCCGCGGCCACGGGTGGCGTGCGGACCGGCGGCCTCGCCACGACCGCCCTCGCCCTCGGGAGCACCCGCGCTGCGCTGGCGGTGCTCGAGGGTGAAGCGGCCTCGCGGGGAGAACTCGGGCCGGTGGCCGTCTCCCTGCGAACCGAGGCCGAGGCGGTCGCGGCGCGGCTGCTGGCCGCCGCCGCAGGCTGCGATCCCGACCAGCGCGACCGTCTCCGCGCCGACGCCAACGGCCTCGTGGTGCGTGCCGCCCAGGCGGCGCTGACGGCCACGAAGGGAGCCGGCTTCGTCGCCGGCCATCCGGCGGAACGGCTGGTGCGCGAGGCCCACTTCTTTCTCGTGTGGAGCTGCCCGCAGACCGTGGCGGGCATCACGCTCTGCGAACTGTCCCGCGGCGGTTTGTGAGCGGCGGGTTCGGGTTGTGTGAGCCGAGGAGTCCTGCGCGAAATTGGGCTTGCCCCGCCGGCACCGGCCGCAAAAAATCCTCGGCCATGCCCGATCCCCGTTCCATCGTGATCGTCAAGTTGTCGGCCATCGGCGACGTCCTCCACGGCGTGCCGACGGCCGTCGCGCTCAAGCAGTCGTTTCCGCGGGCGAAAATCGGCTGGGTCGTGGAGGGCCGTGCCGGCGACGTGCTCGCCGGCCATCCGGCGATCGATCATCTCTTCCGGCTGCCACGCGGATGGATGAAGTCGCTCTCCACCATCGGGGCCCTGCGTCGGCAACTCCGCGACTTCCGGCCCGACGTCGCGGTCGACCTCCAGGGACTCCTCAAGAGCGCGGTGCCCACGTGGCTTTCCGGAGCCCGCGTCCGGATCGGCCACGCCCGCGGTGAATCGCGTGAACAGGCCTGGCGGTTCTACACGCACGCGGTGGAGCCCACCGCGCCGCACGTCGTCGATCGCAACCTCCACCTGCTCTCCACGGTGGGCATCCCGGCGAGCGTCCCTGCCTTCGACATGCCGCGCTGGCCGGTGAGCCGGCTGCGGATGCAGGAGTGGGTCGCGTCGCTCCGCCTGCCTCGGCCGCCCGTGCTCATCAATCCGGGTGCCGGCTGGCCGTCGAAGATCTGGCCGGCCGAACGGTTTGCAGCGGTGGCCCGCGAACTGATGCGCCGGCATGCCGCGCCTTCGGTGGTCGTCTGGGGTGGCGGCTCGGAACGCGAGGCGGCGGAACGCATCGCCTCGCAGGCGGGCCCGGCCGCGATCATGGCTCCGCAGACGTCGCTGCAGGATCTTGGCGAACTCTGCCGGCTCGCGCGTATGTTCATCTCGAGCGACACCGGGCCCCTCCACCTCGCCGCGGCCGTGGGCACGCCGTGCGTCGGGCTCTTCGGTCCCGTGCCGGCGACACGCAACGGCCCCTATGGGCCCGGGCATCGCGTCGTCGAGCCGCCTCCCGCCTCGCGGCCCGCGTGGGAGAACCGCAAGACCGATCGCGTGGCCATGGAAGCGATCGACGTCGAGAGCGTCGTCGCCGCCGCATCGGACGTCCTCGCCCGCTCAGTAGCGGCTTGACCGCGTAGGACAGACTTCAGTCTCTCTCGCCCCGACTCGCCCGTGCCGGCTCGGGGTTGCCCCGTACCATCTCGCCGGACGCTCACTACGGCCCTCCAGGCCTCCGCTCGCTCGCAGCTGCCTGCGCTTCGGCATCCTGCCTGCGCTGGTCAGCTCACGCCGGCTCA
>RFPF01000175.1 GCA_009926295.1 Planctomycetia bacterium | reverse complement strand
CCATGGATGGCGCAGCGCAGGCAGGTCCGAGTGAGCCGGAGCCTGGAGGGCGGAGGCGAACGTCCGGCGAGGGGATACGGGGAGCCCGAAGCCGGCGCGGGCGCGTAGAGGCCGACCAAACGATTGCCATCGATTTCCACCGTAGGCACGCGTCGAAGAAGCAAGCGTCCTGCGTCAGGCGCTCTTCGTGCGGGTTTCGCGGAGCGGGACGACCGGGTCGACCCCCTCCACGTTGCGGGCCGTGATCACGTAGGAGCTGCCCGCGTGGTCGGGCAGGTCGAACATCGGATCGAGCATCACGTCCTCGATGATCGACCGCAGGCCGCGGGCACCGGTCTCCTTCTTCATCGCCTTGCGGGCGATCGCCACGAGCGCCTCCTCGGTGAACTCCAACTGGCAGTTCTCCATGCCGAAGAGCTTCTGGTACTGCTTCACGAGGGCGTTCTTCGGCTCCTTGAGCACCTTCACGAGCGCGTGCTCGTCGAGCGGCTTGAGCGATGAGATCACCGGCAGGCGGCCGACCAGTTCGGGGATGAGGCCGAACTCCAGAATGTCGTCGGAGTCGACCTGCGGGAGGAGCTCGCCCAGCGTGGCTTCGCCCTTGCGGCTGCTCGGCTGGCCGAAGCCGATCGTCTTCTTGCCCAGCCGCTTGCCGATGATCTTGTCGATCCCCACGAATGTGCCGCCGCAGATGAAGAGGATGTTCGAGGTGTCGATCTGGATGTACTGCTGCTCGGGGTGCTTGCGACCGCCCTGGGGCGGCACGTTGGCGACCGTGCCCTCGAGCATCTTCAGGAGCGCCTGCTGAACGCCCTCGCCCGACACGTCGCGCGTGATCGAGACGTTCTGGCTCGTCTTCCCGATCTTGTCGATCTCGTCGATGTACAGCACGCCTCTCTGGGCGGCCTCGATGTCGAAGTCGGCCGCATTGAGCAGCTTGAGGAGCAGGTTCTCGACGTCCTCACCCACGTAGCCCGCTTCGGTCAGCGTGGTCGCGTCGCCGATGGCGAACGGCACGTTGAGGACCTTGGCGAGCGTGCGGGCGAGCAGCGTCTTGCCGCAGCCCGTCGGACCCAGGAGCAGGATGTTGGACTTCTCCACCTCCACGTCGGAGCCTTCGTTTCCGAGCGTGAGCCGCTTGTAATGGCTGTGCACCGCGACGGCCAGGACCCGCTTTGCGTGCTCCTGTCCGATGACGTACTCGTCGAGGTGCGTCACGATCTCCCGGGGAGACGGGATCGAGGAAAACAGCTGCTTGCTCGTGCCCCGCCTCCGCTTCTCCTGGTCGAGGATCGACTGGCAAAGTTCGATGCATTCGCCGCAGATGTAGACGTCGCCGGGGCCCTCGACGAGCGGCCCCACGTCCCGGTAGCTCTTGCGGCAGAACGAGCAGAAGGCGTTCTTCTTGGTCGTGCCACCCGCGCCGCGGCGCCCGAGGTTGACGTCTTTCCCTGAAGGCATGTCGGTCGTTCCCTTTCCAAATCCCTGCGACGCAGGTTTCTCGAGAGTTCAGTGGGTCATCCGACTCGCCGGGCGGGCTGCGCCCGCCCGGGGCCGACGGGCGTCTTGTGTGCATCCGACTCGATGCGCGGCTCGACGAGCGTTCTTATCTTTCGGTATTCCTCCGCGGACAGCACACCCTTGTCGCGGAGTTGCTTGTATTCGGCAAGCGCGGTTTCCCAGGCCCCCTCGTCGGCGTCGGCGGCACGGTATCGCGAACGGAGCACGACGATGGCGACGACACCGGCCGCCACGAACGCAGCCAGGACCAACGCACTGCTCAAAAAAGAAAGCATGACCAGCCCCGAATCCCCGGACACGGCCCGCAACGCGGCACCCAGCACACTTCCATCGGCATCTCAGCCCGAATTATGCCAGTCCCGCGAAGGGCGGGTCCAGCGCTGGGCGACCTACTCCCCCCAGACTCACCAGCCTCCGGAGACCGCAATCCTGAGCCGGGGCCGACGACGGCTTTGACCCGCGAATCTGGGGTGACCCTGAGTCGAGCCGAGGGAAATACACGACTTTGACGCCTGCAACGGTCGATCCATGCCGACATGGGAGCGGTCTGCAAACTGGAAACGCCTCCGGGGCGTACGCCCTCGGCCCCCCCGGGATCCCCCGGTTCGGCCCGACGTGCGGTCGCGGCGTGCGTATGCGCGCTTGCCATGATCGTCGCGGTGCCACCCGCCCGAACCGCCGAGCCCCCAGCCGCAGCCACCTCGCTTCCAGAACTGGTGCGCACGAAACACCGGACGTTCTCGATCCCTTTCCGACTGCCGCCCCCCCAGACGCCCGACGCGGCGGCGCAGCGGGTGGTGCTCAACGCGTCGACCGATCTCGGCGTGACATGGGGACAGGCCGCCGAGGCGGCCCCGAACGCGGGCTCGTTCACGTATCGGGCGGACGCCGACGGAGAGTACTGGTTCCAGCTTCGGGCCATCGATGCCAAGGGACGCAGTCGCGGCGGAGCGGGCCCGGACATCCGGGTGCTCGTCGACGCGGCTGGGCCGAAGATCGCCGCACGGGTCTGGCGGGGGCCCGACGGTGAGATCGTCTGCAGATATGCGGCGGTGGACGACTCTCTCCGGCTCGATTCCCTGAGCGTCGAATACCGCGGCCAGGGCGACCAGGGCTGGAAGCGGATCACAGCAGAGGGCGTGCTCTCCCGCGAGTCGCCAGCGCACCTCGTGGGCGAGGAGATCTGGTGGGCCGGCGAGAAAGTCGAGACGCTCGCGGTGAAGATCGCGATCTCCGATTCCTCCGGCAACAACACGGTGCGTCAGTTCACTCTGGAGCAGGCCGATCCACACGTCGATCAGGCCGCGTTGGCCCGGGAACTCGGCGTACCACCCCTGCCTGGTGCTGAGAACGGATCCGCGGCTTCGAGCCAGGCCGCGGCCGGCCGCGCAGCCGCGCCGGGCAACCGGGAAACGGCCCGGTCGGTGCTCGCAGCGCAGCCTGCGACGCCGGCCGCAGGCGGCTGGTCGGCGGAACGGGCGACGCCCTGGACGGCGGAGGCTCCGGGCCGCGCAGCCGAGCCTCGGCTCGGCGGGGCATCCACTTCCGCTGCGGCCGCGAACACCAGGGGGACCGCGGCGAGGACCGTCGCGGCCGCATCACCCGGTGCCGCCATCGAGATGTCCCCGGGAAACCCGACGCTGGCCTCGGGCGGACCGCCGGCCGAGTACCGCGGCAAGCCGCTGCAGCTCGTGCGCTCGCGCCGCTTTGCGTGGGACTACGACTACCAGGCCGAGCAGGCCGACGCGGTCCCGATGCGGGTGGAACTCTGGAGCACCCGCGACGGAGGCGTGACGTGGCAGCGTGCTGCGGTAGATGACGACGCGAAGAGCCCCATCAACGTGTCGCTGCCGGCGGCCGGCTTGTATGGATTCAGGCTCGACATCCTCCCCGACCTGCCCGACATCGCGGGTGGCCCGCAGCCGGGAGAACCTCCCGACTGCTGGGTGGGCGTGGACGACGAACCGCCCATCGTCGAACTCATCGAGGTGGCCCGCGCGCAGCCCGGGGAGCCCGTGGGAATGGTGATCAGATATGCCGCCCACGACCAGATGCTGGTGCCCGGCAGCGTCCGCATCTCGTACTCGCCGCACGCGGACGGCCCGTGGACGACGATCGCCGAGGGACTCGGCACGCAGGGAGACCACCGCTGGCAGCCTCCACGCACGACTCCCTCCAAGGTGCACATCCGCGTCGAGGCCGCCGACGCCGCCGGCAACGTGGGTGTCGCCGGGAGTTCCGGCCCGGTGCTCGTGGCAACGCCCCGTGTCGTGGGGAAACTCGGCGGTGTCACCACCCTTCCCGCCGCACCCTGACGCCCCGCCTGCTACACTGCCGGCGTGGCCGATTCACGTTCCGCACTCGACATCCTCGGGCGGCCCGACTCCTTCGAGCTCGGCACCCCGTCCCTCATCGTTCTGGTCGGCGACGAGCCGTTCCTGGCGTTCCACGTACTCGGCCTGCTCCGCGACCGCCTCTGCCCGGACGAGGCCGACCGCGCCTGGGCCTGGCGTGAATTCGCCGGCGAGGAGCCGCCGGATCCACGCGACGTGTTCGACGAGGCGGCCACCGTGCCGCTCTTCGCAGGGGCCACGCGGGCCGCGATCGTCCGTGGCGCCGACGCCTTCGTGACGCAGGCCCGGGCGGCCCTCGAGACGCTCGCCGGGCTCCCGCGCGGCCGGCGAGGCGTCGTGATCCTCGAAGTGAAATCGTTTCCAGCAAACACGCGGCTGGCGAAGGCCGCCGCGAAGAACGGGCTCGTGATCGACGTCGCGATCCCCGAGCGCACCGATCTGGCCGGGTGGGTGCGCCGCTGGGCGCGGACCCGCCACGGGATCACGCTCGCGGAGGCCACCGCGGAGCTGCTCGTCGAGCGGCTCGCAGGAGACCTCGGGCAGGTGGATCAGTCGCTGGCGACGCTCGCGGCCACGCTCGGAGCGGGCGCGCGGGATCGCCCGATCGAACCGGATGCCGTCGAGGATGTCG
The DNA here is from genome assembly GCA_009926295.1 of Planctomycetia bacterium. Classification (GTDB taxonomy): domain Bacteria; phylum Planctomycetota; class Planctomycetia; order Pirellulales; family UBA1268; genus RGVT01. The sequence goes on along the minus strand of RFPF01000175.1, from coordinate 2,078 downwards.
CCGGCAGCCCTCGGGAACGAACCGCCTGGGGCATGATCGATGCGGCCGCCGCCGGCGACACGCGCACTGCGATCGCACACCTCGCCGATCTGCTCGACGCCGGCGAGAGCCCGATCGGCATCGGTGCGCAGGCCGCCACGGTGCTTCGCCGGTTGTCGGCTGCGGCACGGCTGCTGGCGCAGCCGCCCGGGGCGGGCCGTCCGGCCGGCGTGGAGGCCGCGTTGAAGGCGGCCGGCGTGGCGTCCTGGCCGAAGGCGGTCGCGCAGGCCCGCGAAGCGCTCTTGAACCTCGGAGCCCGGCGGGCCCGGCAACTTCCCCTTTGGCTGCTCGACCTCGACCGATCGCTCAAGGGCGACGCTTCGCGGGGCCTGCGTGCCCGGCTGGCCCTCGAGCGGCTGTTCTGCAAGATGACGCGTCAGCCAGGCGACCGCCGCCTGGCCGCACCGCGACCCGAGGGAACCCGCCCGTGAATTCCGCTCATCCGCCCGACCCGCGGGCAGTCTGGGAGAACCCGCTCGCCACGCGCTACGCGTCGGCGGAGATGACGGCCCTCTGGAGCGACAACCACCGCTACAGCCTCTGGCGCCAAACCTGGCTGGCGCTCGCCGAGGCGGAGGCCGAACTCGGCCTGCCCATCAGCCGCGAGCAGCTCGACGAGATGCGGGCCGCCACCCGACAGCCGATCGACTTCGCGAAGGCCGCCGAGTACGAGCGGCGGATGCGTCACGACGTATTCGCGCACCTCCACGCGTTCGGCGACGCGTGCCCCGCGGCCCGTCCGATCCTCCACCTCGGCGCGACGAGCGCCTACGTCACCGACAACACCGACCTGATCCTGATGCGCGAGTCGCTCGACCTCGTCGTGGCCCGGCTCGCCACCGTGATCGAACGGCTCGCCTCGAGGGCGATGGAGACCCGCGGCCTGGTGTGCCTCGGCCGCACGCACCTCCAGCCGGCCCAGCCCACCACCATCGGCAAGCGGATCTGTCTCTGGATCCACGACCTGCTCCTCGACCTCGAGGAGATCTCGCACCGCCGCAAGTTGCTGCGGGCGCGGGGCGTGAAGGGCACCACCGGAACGCAGGCGAGTTTTCTCGAGCTCTTCGGCGGCGACCACGGCAAGGTCCGCCGGCTCGACGAAATCGTCGCCGCGAAGCTCGGCTTCCACACCTCCTACGAGGTGACGGGGCAGACCTACTCCCGCAAGGTCGACTCCCAGGTGGTGGCGGCCCTCGCCGGCGTGTCGGAGTCGACGCACAAGGCGGGAAACGACCTGCGGCTCGCCGCGGCGTGGGGCGAGCTCGAGGAGCCGTTCGAGACCGAGCAGGTCGGCTCGTCGGCGATGCCCTACAAGCGGAATCCCATGCGGGCCGAGCGGATGTGCGGCCTCGCCCGGTTCGTGATGGGCCTCGCGGCCACCGCCGGCCAGACCGCGGCCGTCCAGTGGATGGAGCGGACGCTCGACGACTCGGCGCCGCGCCGGCTCGTGCTGCCGCAGGCCTTCCTGGCCACCGACGCACAGCTCGTGATCTACGCGAACATCGCCGGCGGACTCGTCGTGTTGCCCGGCGGGATCAAGCGCAACCTCGACGCCCACCTCCCCTTCCTCGCCAGCGAACGGATCCTGATGGCCGCGTCGAAGGCGGGGGGCGACCGGCAGACGCTGCACGAGGCGATCCGCACCCACAGCCACGCCGCCACGGCACGCATCCGCGAAGGGCACGACAACGACCTCCTCGCCCGCCTCGCTTCCGATCCGCTCTTCACGGGGGTGGACCTCGCCGCGGCACTGGAGACACGGGGCCTCGCCGGCCGGGCCGCCGAGCAGGTCGAGGAGTTCGTGAACGGTGCGGTGCGGGCGGCGCTCGCCGAGTGCCCTGCCCGGGCCGCGGAGTCGGTGCTGCGGGTCTGAGGGGCCCGGCTCCCGACGCCGCCGTTGGTGTAGGCGACTAGACGCGGTCCTGGTGCCTCGCCCTGCTGCGGCCGCCACGGCAGTCGGCGCAGGTGCCGTCGATGATCAGCGTGTGGCTCAGCGGCCGGAACTGGTGCTGCCGCGAAACCGCCTCACGGATCCGCAG
>RFPF01000174.1 GCA_009926295.1 Planctomycetia bacterium | reverse complement strand
CCGCGTGGCGCTGCCGCTGAAGAACCATGCGGCGGCGGCGATCATGACCGCCAGCGGCGTGTAGAACGCCCCGAGCGTGTCGGCCATCCGGCGCAGCGGCGGCCGACGCTCTTCGCTCGTCCTGAGCACCTCCATGATCTTCGCGTAGCGGCTGTCTCCGGCGATCCGGTCCGTGCGCACCTCGAGGGCCGCCTGCCCGTTGATCGCGCCCGAGAGCACCGCCGACCCGGGGGCCTTCGCCATGCGGTAGGGCTCACCGGTGAGGTAGCTTTCGTCCATCGAGCCACGGCCGGTGACGATCGTGCCGTCGACCGGGCAGATCTCGTGCGGGAGCACCACGAGGACCTCACCCACGGCCACTTCCGAAAGGGCGACGTCGGTGAAGCCGACGTCGGTCTTCCGGTGGGCGAGCGTCGGCATCCGGCGAGCCAGCGCGTTGAGCACGTCGCCCGCCCGGCTCACCGCCCGGCTCTCGAGCGCCTCGCCCCCCGAGAGCATGAGCACGACGAGGACTCCGGCCAGGTATTCGCCGAGCGCGACGCTCGTCACGATCGAGAGGCCGGCGAGCAGATCGGAGCCGAACGTCCCCTGGAGAAGCTTGACGAGCAGGCCCCACACCAGCGGCGCGCCGCCGACGAGGAGCATCGCGACGAGCGGCAGGTCGCCGAGCGTGAGGCCGCGGCCGGGAAACCAGCGGCCCGGATCGAGCGGCCCGAGGGGCACCGGATCGCCCGCATGCCCCGACGCCCTGATCGCGGCCCAGGCCACGAGCGCGAGCACCGCCCCGACGGCGATCGATTCGTTGAGCGGAAACCCGCGGCCGTGCGGCGGTGCGGTGGACGCGGACATGCCAGCATCGTATCGCGGGCGGTCTACGCATGAAAACACGTGAACCAATCGCGGCCTGTCTCTGGTAGCGCCGGCTCGGGCTCCCCGAATCCCCTCGCCGGACGGTAGGGCAGGTGGCAATTACCCGCAATCGGAGCCGGCGGTAGGCATGCTCGAATCCGGTCGTCTTGAGAGTCCACAACTCGTTGGTTTTGATCATACGCCCATAGTCCTCAAGGACTCCCTTCTTCTGCGCGTGCCCACCGACCGTCTCCGCCGAAAGTTCATGGCGGCTTCGAGTTGGGGAGGCGAGGGGTTACCCCCTGCCGTTGAGACGGCGCAGCTGACCAGCGCAGGCAGGATGCCGGAGCGCAGGCAGGTCCGAGTGAGCCGGAGCCTGGAGGGCGGAGGCGAACGTCCGGCGAGACGGTACGGGGTAAGCCCGAACCGGCAAGATCCTCACGCAGCGCGTGTCGATGCCGTCTAGCTGTGCATGCGCGGGACAGGGTCGCCGATCTCGATGATCTCGGCTTCGCGGGCCGAGAGCTCGTGCAGCCTGCCGCGGACCGTCTCCTCCGGCTGGAAGTCGCAGGCGAGCCGAACGTAGGTCGAGTGGTGCCGGGCCTCCGATTCGAACAGGCTCCGGTAGAAGTCGCGGAGTTCCATGTCGTCCACATGCTCGGCGAGCAACGAGAATCGCTCGCAGCTGCGGGCCTCGATGAGCCCGGCCACGAGCAGCCGGTCCACGGCGCGGGCCGGCTCCTCCTTGCGGACGAGTTCATGGAGCCGGGGACCATAGCTGCTCGGCGACAGTTTTTTGAATGGCACGCCGCGCCGCTCGAGCAGGTCGAGCACGAGCCGGAAGTGCTCGAGTTCCTCGTTCACGATCTCCGTCATCGCCCGGGCGAGGGCCCCATGGTCGACGTAGGAAAACAGCAGGTTCATCGCCACCCCCGCGGCCTTCTTCTCGCAGTGGGCATGATCGACGAGCACGTCGTCGAGGCCGGCATCGACCTGGGCGAGCCAACGGGCGGTGGAGGCGGATTGCAGGCTCAGCATGGGCGGGCCGTTGTGTGAGAGTCGGGTGCCGCGCATCATACCGTGCATGATCGCGATCCCACCCCGCGAGCCGCCGCCCGGCCGGCGGCCCGACCGCAACGTCCTCGGCGGGCCGCTGATACCCTGCTCGCACGAGCCGCTCACCGGCTTCTTTCGCGACGGCTGCTGCCGCACCGGGCAGGCCGACGAGGGCGTGCATACTGTGTGCTCCGTGATGACGGCCGATTTCCTCGAGTTCACCGTGGCAGCCGGCAACGACCTGGTCACGCCGCGACCGGAGTGGAACTTCCCCGGGCTCGTCGCGGGAGACCGCTGGTGCCTGTGCGCCGCGCGCTGGCTGGAGGCCGCGCGAGCGGGCCGGGCGCCGCCTGTGGTGCTCGAAGCGACCCACGAGAAATCGCTCGACGTCGTCCCGTTCGAACTGCTTCGGAAGAATGCGGTTCCAGGGGCATGAACGGGGTGCTGCCCATCGCAATCGGGCTCGTGGCGCTCCTCTACGCATCGGTCGGCCATGCGGGGGCGACGGGCTACATCGCGGTGATGACGCTGATCGGCCTCGCGCCCGAGGTGGTCCGCCCGACGGCGCTGATCCTCAACGTGCTCGTGGCGACGATGGCCACGGTGCAGTTCGTCCGCGCCGGTCACCTCCGGTGGAACCTCCTCTGGCCGCTCGCCGCCGCGAGCGTGCCGTGTGCGCTCGTGGGCGGCATGCTCCGGCTTCCGACCCACGCATTCGAGAGGCTCGTGGGAATCGTGCTCGCTGTGTCGGCGCTCAAACTCCTTCGCGATGCATGGCCGACGCCGACTCCGGCGCCGCTGCCGGCTGCGGGAGCCATCCCGCCGACCGAGCCCGTCCTCGCGGCGCTCGGCGGCGGCATCGGCCTGCTCTCCGGTCTCACGGGTGTAGGGGGTGGCGTGTTTCTCACGCCGGTGCTCCTCGTGCTCCGTGCCGCACCGGTCAAGCAGGTGGCGGCCGTCACGGCCCCGTTCATCCTCGTCAACTCGCTCGCCGGTCTCGCTGGCGGTGTCATCGCCGGCGGGTCCCTGCCGGCGGTGAGCCCGCCCGTGATCGCCGCCGCTGTGCTCGGCGGCACGGTCGGCTCGCATCTCGGCGCCTTCCGGCTCCCCGTGCGGGCCCTCCAACTGCTGATGGCGGCCGTCCTCGCGTTGGCCAGCGTCAAGTTGTTTGGAGCCTGAGCGACGGCAACAAGGCCTCACCGCACTCCGAGTCCGAGTGTCTCTCGGCAGTAAGCGATGCTGCGGGCAAGTTCGGCCTGCTGATACTCACGCTCGGCGGTGAGTTTCGCCGGACCCGAAGGAGGCTCGAACGGCGGGATCTCGTGGCCGCGCTTCGCGAGGGCGAGGAAGCCGGCGAGATCCTCGGCCCGGGCGTCGGGAAACGTCCTCCAGAACCCGCGATCTGCGAGCGGAAACGCCCGCGGGAACCCCGAGATCGTCTCGATGTGCACCGTCACGCCTGGGCAGCGCCGTTCGAAGACGTCGAAGAACGACGCGAGATCGGTGCAACCCTCCCCCATCGCCGTCCACTGGGAGGTGACACCGGTCGGCGTCTCCCAGACCATCGTGTCGCGCAGACTCGTCGTGAGCACGTGGGGGGCGAGCCGTTCGAGGGCCGCGACCGGATCCTCGAGGGCCCAGCAGGCATTGCCGGAATCGAAGTTGACGCCCACGAACTCGGGTCCGGCCGCCTCGACGAGCCCGAGCAGTTCCCGCGACTGCATGTCGCCGGCGTGATTCTCGACGGCGATCCTGACGTTCGCATCGAGCGCGCGGGAGCGGGCCGCCTTCAGCACCGCCACCGTGTCGGCGATCCGGGCCTCGATGCCGCCGGGCGTGAGCCGGTCGGCCTGGTTGCCGAGGATCACGCGAAGGGCCGGCGAGCCGAGCGCCCTGGCCATCCGGATGCCGAGCGCAAGGTGCTCCTCCGCCGTGCCCCAGTCGGACTTGAACGTCTTCGACGTGGGGCACACGCTCCACGACCCGAGTTCGATCCTCACGCCCCTGTCGGCGGCATAGGACCGTACCTCGCCGAGCGCCGCGTCGTCGCGTCGGTCTCCCAACGGGGCGAAGTCGGTGATGAAGAGCGAGTCGCAGCCGAGCTCGACGGCATGGTCGACGAGTTGCCTCGCGTCCCACCGCAGCGCCCGGACGGCGAAGTTGTCGAAGCCGAGCGGGATGCCGCGGCGGCGCGATGCCCCGGCCGTCACCGGCAGCACGGCGCAGGCGGCGACGGCGGAGAGCCAGTCCCGGCGGGAGAGCCGCACTGGAGGCGGGGCGTTCACGTCAGGGTGCCGGCCTCTCGAGACGGTACAGGGCATGGTCGGTGCGCAGGAACAACGCGCGGCCCACCGCGGCCGGGGTGGCGAAGATCTGGCCGTCGAGCTGGTTCGTCGCAAGGAGTTCGAACTGCCTCCCCGGCGCGATCACGAACGTCGCCCCGTCGCGGTTGCCGACGTAGATCCGGCCGTCCGCGTAGAGCGGCGAAGAGGAAAAATTCCCTCCCAACCGCTCCGACCACACGACCGCACCGGTCCCCACGTCGAGACAGGTGGCGACGCCCTTGTCGCTCACCACGTACAGCTCGTCCCCGACGACCAGTGGCGAGGGCATGCTCGGCGCACCGCGGGCCTGCCGCCAGACGATCTCCGGCTCGGCGCCGGCGCCACCCGGCCGCACCGCGAGGACTTCGGGCTTCGTGAAGCTCGTGCTCATGAACACGAGCCCGCGCGCCGCGACCGGCCGCGGCACGATCGAGAATCCGAGCGTGCCATAGGCCAGCCGCCACAGCTCGGTGCCGTCCGCGGGGTCGTAGCCATACACCCAGTCGGCGCCGGGCGATACGACCACGTCCCGGCCGGCCACCGCGAGCACCAGCGGGGTGCCGTAGGCCTTCTTCAGGTCCGGGTTCTCGTTGAGCGTGCCCGACCGTGGGGTCTTCCACGCGACCTGCCCGGTGGCCGCGTCGAGCGCCGCGACGTACTGCACGTCGCTGCCATCGCAGTGGATCACGAGCCGGTCACGCCACAGGACCGGCGTGCTCCCGGGTCCATTCATGTGATCGAGCCGCAGGTCGCGGCTCACCCAGGCGACCGCGGCTTTCTCCGTGTCGACGCACGCCGTGCCGTAGTCGCCGAAGTGGCAATAGAGCCGGCCGGCTGCGAGCACGGGAGAGGGCGACGCGAAGGAGTTGAGCTTGTGGATCGGCTGGGGCCTCTCGATCGTGAACAGTTCGATGTCGTGCACGATCCGGCCGGAGACGCGGTCGACCGCGAGGGCCCTCATCGTGACGGAGTGCGCGACCTCGACCGGCTGGTTGTTCTTGCTGCCCGCGAGCCGCGCGGCCTTCTCGGCCTCGTCGGCGGAGGTCTCCACTGCCGTCGTCAGCCACACGTGGCGTTCGTCGAGCACCGGCGACGACCAGCCGCGGCCTGCCAGCGGCGTCTTCCACGCCACGTTCTCCGCCTCGTTCCAGGCTATCGGAAGGTCGTGGGCCGTCTCCGCGTGGCCCTGCCCTTCGGCCCCCCGCCACTGCGGCCAGATGTCCGCCTGCGCGACGGTGCCGGCGGCGAAGGCGGCCGCCGCGAAGAGGACGGTGATCGATCGTGCCATGTTCATAGGCCTCGGATTCAACACGGAGGGACCGGGACCCTCCATCATGCCTCGTGCGGGCCCCGGGGCAAACCGGCCCGGCGGCCGGGACGTGCGGATCGGGCCGATCGCAGGAAGCCGTAGTTTTCGAGCCGCATCTTTTCCACCAGCTCTTCGATCGTCTCTTCGGGCACCTCGTACATTCCGAGAACCCGGTCGAAGATCGTCAGGGCGGTCTCGAACTCGGCCGGGATCACCTCGTCGGCCCCCAGCGTCTCCAGTTCGTCGACTTCGGACAGGTATTCGGTGCGGACGAAGATTCGCACCGCCGGTGCGAGTTCCCGCGCCACCCTCACGCTCCGCCGCGTGCTCGCCGGATCGGAGATCGCGATCACGTAGGCCCGGGCCCGTTCGAGCCCGGCCTGCCCGAGCACGGCGGCCCGGGTGCAGTCTCCGTAGCGGATGTCGCGGCCTGCCAGGCGTTCGCGACGCACCGTTTCCGGATTCAACTCGAGGATCACGTGGGGGACGCCGAATTCCCCGAGCGCCGCCGCGAGGTTCCGCCCATTGACGCCGAAACCCGCGATGATGACGTGGTCGGCGAGGGCGGGGCCGCCGGACTCGGGAGGAACCTCGGCCAACGCCCGCGCCCAGCGTCGGCCCCGGGAGACCCGCTCGATCAGGCCGGGCAGGCTCGCGGTCACGATCGGCGTCACCGCCATGGTGACCACGGCCGCCGCGAGGAACGTCTGGTAGTCGGCCGCGTCCAGCAGGCCCACTTCGGCGCCTCGCGAGCCGAGAACGAAAGAAAACTCGCCGACCTGGGCGATCCCCGCGCCGGCGAGCAGGCTCGCCCGCGGGGAACAACCGGCCAGCCATGCGGGCACCGCCGTCACGAGTGTCTTCGCGACGATGATCGCCACCACGGTCGCGGTCACGAGGGCGGCGTGCCCCACGAGGAAGCGGACGTCGAGCAGCATGCCGACGGACACGAAGAACAGGCTGGCGAGCGTATCGCGAAACGGGAGCACCTCGGTGAACGCCTGGTGGCCATACTCGCTCTCGGCGAGCGAGAGGCCGGCGAGGAACGCGCCG
>RFPF01000173.1 GCA_009926295.1 Planctomycetia bacterium | reverse complement strand
CCGTCGTAGGGCCGCCGCGACAACACCCGCGGCAGCGGCAGCGCGACGAACCTCGACTCGTCCCGTTCGCGGAGCCCGCGCCACTTGAGAAACTCCGGCCCCGCCTGGGCCGCCGTCGGCAGCGGCACGCTCTCGAGATCGGCGAACGAATCGAGGCCGAGCAGTTCGGGCCGCGGCGTCGCGACGAGCGGCGCGAATGCCGCCGTCGCCACCTCCGCCAGGCCGGCGAGCAGATTGACGTCGTCGGGATGCTGGCCGAACTCGAAGTCGGTCACGAGCAGCCCGTAGGGCGTGCCGCCGGCGGTGCCGAACTCGTCCTCGTAGACCTTCCGCCACAGCTGCGAGCGGTCGAACTCCACGGCGCTGGCCCGATCGCGGGCCAATTCCCGCTTCGTCACCGACAACACCCGCACCTCCACCCGCGTCTGGCCGTCGCCGTCGTCGTTGGCACGGCCCGCCTGGTCGAGCAGCCACGACAACCCGCGCCACGACGACTCGAGCGCCATGAAGTCGGGATGGTGCAGGATGGCGTCCACCTGCCGCGACAGCGCCCGGTCGATCGCCGCGAGATCCTCACCCAGCCGGGCGACGAGCGTGGCCCGCGTGAGGCGTTCGTCCAGCCGGACCCGCACCGCGGCCCAGGCCGAAAGCGCGTCGGCGAGCGAGGCCGCCGCCGTCAGTCTGTCGAGCGTGGAGAGCCTCGCAGCCGCTCCGACCCGGCGCAGGTCGAGCGCGGTCGTGCCGGAGCCCGGGGCCTCGACGACGACGCCGGCCGGCTGCGACTCGACGGCTTCACGCCCGGGCACTGACGCCATCGCCACGCGCCTCCCACGACGCCGAAGTCAGGCTCGACCGAGATCAGCCGCCCTTGGCCGCCGCCGGGATCTTGGCCACCATCCGCAGGCTCGTCGTGAGCTCCTCGAGCTGCAGCCACGGCCGCAGCCACGCCACGGCGTTGTAGCTGCCGGGCGCCCCGGGGATCTCCTCGACCTTGATCTCGGCTTCGGCGAGGGGATACCGCGCCTTGGCGTCGTCAGAGGGGTGCGGATCGGTGCAGACGTAGTTGGCGATCCAGCGCTTTAGCCACTCCTCGCAATCCTGCCGCTCCATGAACGAGCCGATCTTGTCGCGGGCGATCACTTTGAGGAAGTGCGCGATCCGCGACGTGGCCATGATGTAGGGCAGCCGGGCCGAGATCGCGGCGTTGGCCGTGGCCTCGGGGCGGTCGTACTTCTTCGCCTTCTGAGCGGTCTGCGCCCCGAAGAACACCGCGTAGTCGGTGTTCTTGTAGTGGCACAGCGGCAGGAAGCCGAGCTTCGAAAGCTCCGCCTCGCGGCGGTCGGTGATCGCGAGTTCCGTGGGGCACTTGAGATCCTTGTCGCCGTCGTCGGCGAGGAACACGTGTGCCGGCAGCCCCTCGACCTTGCCACCATTCTCCGCGCCGCGGATGGCAGTGCACCAGCCGAACTTCGCGAACGCATCGGTCAGCCGGGCCCCGAGCACGTAGCTCGTGTTCATCCAGGCGTAGTGCGAGTGCGGCACCGGCTTGGCGTTGCCCGCACCGTCGAGATCGACCTCCTCGAAGTCGAACTCCTCGACGACCTTCGTGTTCTTGCCGTAGGGCAGCCGCGAGAGCGTCCGCGGCATCGTGAGCACCACGAACCGCGAGTCGTCGGAATCGCGGAAACTCCGCCACTTCGTGTACGACTCGTCGAGGAAGATCTTCTCCAGGTCGCGCGGCTTCGAAAGCTCCGTGAAGCTCTCCATCCCGAGCAGTTGGGGCGCCGCCGCCGAAATGAAGGGCGCGAAGCCCGCCGCCGACACCTGCGACATCTTCGCGAGGAGGTCGATGTCTTCGGGGTGGTTGGTGAACTCGTAATCGCCGATCAGGGCGCCGTAGGGCTCTCCGCCGGGGGAGCCGAACTCTGCCTCGTAGATCTTCTTGAAGATCTGGCTCTGGTCGAACTCGACGGCCTTGTCGAGATCCTTGAAGAGTTCTCGCTTCGAGATGTTCATCACGCGGATCTTGAGCTGGGCGCTCGTCTCGGAGTTCATGACGAGGTGGTGCAGCCCCCGCCACGAGCCCTCGAGCTTCTGGTAGTCGGGGTTGTGGAGGATCTCAGCCAATTGCCGCGACATCGCCGCGTCGATCGCCGCGATGGCGTTCGTGATGGTCTTGGTGACGTTCTTGTCGAACTGGACGGTGCCCTTGAGCGACTCTTCCACGAGCGACCGGATGAGTTCGTCGCGGCGCGGCTTCTCGACCGCCCGCGGCATCATCGTGGTGATCTGGTCGAGCAGACCGCCCGCGGCCTCACTGGCCGCTGCCGTCGTCTGCTTCTCCGCTTCTCCTGCCGGACTCATGCTCAAACTCCCTGCGTGTTGGCTTCGTGTCGGTCGTATGGCCCGCGTGATCGCTGATCGCTGTTGCCTGCCGGAGATCAGCCGGCGTCAGGCTTGGACCCGCCGGCTCCGGGCTCAACGCCCATCTCGCCGGCGAGCTTCTTGATCTGCTCGCTGTCCTTGAGCAGCTTCTCGAGTTCGCCCTCGAGCCCGTCGGCGCGATCGACCGCCGACATCAGCTCCCGCAGGCGATTGCGGGTGTCGAGCAGCTTCCGCAGCGGCTCGACCTGCTCCACGATCTTCGCCGGCTCGAAATCCTCGATCGACGAGAACTTGAGCTTCACTGCGATCTCGCTGCCGTCGTCGGCGAGCGTGTTGGCGACCCGCATCTCGACGCCGGGCGTCATCCGCTTCATGACGTCGTTGAAGGAGTCGCGGTCGATGGCGACGAACTTGCGATCCTTGAGCGGCTTGAGCGGCTCGGTCGGAGCGCCGGAGAAGTCGCCCATCACGCCGACGACGAAGGGCAGATCCTTGACGACCGTCGCGCCTTCCGTCTCGACCTCGTACGTGATGTGGACGCGGGGTTTGCGCACCCGCGAAAGTTTGCCGTGGACTGATTCTGGCATCGTTGCGTCCTCGTGACCGGCGTCGGCTGTGGCCGACCGGCCGGGAGTTGGGGTTTCGTCACCGGGGCGAAATCTAAACTACCGCGGCGTGGGCTGTCCAGCATCGGTTACGGAAGGGGCCGCCCGAACCACTCTCAGGACTCCGAGTCGCCCGAACCACCGCTGGAGGCAGCGGCATCGTCGTCGAGGCCCGTCACCCGGAACAAGAGCGCCAAGGCCGCCTCGTCGCGGAGCAGTTGGCGATAGTACTCCTCGCGGGGCAGCCGGCCGAGCCGCACGATGCTGCGGATCTGGGCGGCGACGAGGCTGTGGGGATCGTGGCGTTCGAAAAAGTCGGCGATGGCCGAGAGCTGGCGAAACGCCGCCTCGCGGTCGGAAGGCTGCCCGCCGCCGAGCCCAACGCTCCCGCCCGCCTCCGCATCGCCACTCCCGGTTGCAGCGGCTCCGTCGGAGTCCGCGGAATCTTTCGGGACGGCCGCGGGCGCGAACGTGGCGATGGCCGCCGCACACTCCTCGAACAGGTCGCGCAGCGGCCCGGCTGGCACGTAGGCCTCTCCGTTCGAGGCCTGCGTCACGGCGTCGCACAGCGCCTCCCAGGCCTTCGCGGCCTGCTCGAGGTCGAGATAGACCTGGCGAATCGAGTCGATCGGCGTGCCGCTCACCGCATCCTGAAACTGCTGCGGCGACACCGCCCCGCGCTCGACCGCGAGCTTGATCTTCTCCTCGCTCTCCTCCCCCACCAGTTCCCGGCTGCTGCGCCAGTGGCACAGCGCATAGTGCTCGTCGGACCGCCCGGACACGAGCGGCACGTGCAGGATCGCCGGCAGCAGGAGCCCTTCGGAGTCGATGCCGACGAGCCGCTGGAGCGGGAGCGTCCGCTCGGCGACCACTGCCGCCTCGTCCGCGGGACCGTCCTCCGGATCGGGGATGGGAAAGAGCGTCGCCCATTGCGATTCGACGAGCGTCCGCGCGATGCCGAAGCCGCAGGCGAGGCCGGCGAAGCCGTCGGTGCGGGCCAAGGCCTCGATGCACAGTCCCGTCACGTCGAGATCGCGGGACTGGCCAACGAGCACCTGCCAGGCCTTGTCGCGGACCTGCTCCCAGATCGACCGCGCGCCCGCCCAACCGCCGTCGGACGCGTCGCCCTCGTCGGCCTTGCGTTCGATCCGCCGGGCCTCCTCCCGCTGGTCGCGCAGGCTCGACCGCAGGGCGCGGCCCTCGGACGTGGCCTGCAGGTTTTCTCCGCTGGGCGCGTCGTCGGAGAGCGGGGCGGAGAAGGTGGAGAGGTCGTAGTCGAATGACATCGGCATGGCGGACTTCCTCGGGCGTCTCGGCGGGGCGGGCCGTCTCTGCCAACCCTACACCACGGCCGTAAGCCGTGCCGCCTGGGCTCCCGCTGCGGGCCGCGCCGGACATGCCGGTCGTGCCGGCCGCGCCCGCCCCGATCAGCGAAAACCCTTCTTTTCGAGCGCCACGCGAAGGTCGGCGAGCGTGCGGGTCTGCAGACGGCTGGCCCATGGGGTGCTGATACCCACGCGGCGGGCCGCCTCAGTCAGCGTGCGGCCCTCGTAGAACGTGGCCCGCAGGAGCGCGGCTTCCTTTTCCGGCAGCGACGCCACGAGATCGCTCAAAAACGCGAGCAGTTCCAGCCGCATCGCCCGCTCCGCCGCCCCCGGCCCGGAGTCGGGCACCGCGGTGGTGTCGAACTCGTTGCGGGCGGGGCGATGCTTCGTTGCCGTGGCGGGCGGCTCGCTGCCGCCGGACTCGTAGCCGCCGCGCTCGAACTCGGCCCGCGCAAACCAGGTCATCCGGCCGAGCCCGTCGAGGATCGCCCCGCGGATCCGGTGCCAGGCGTAGGTGGTGAACTTGTGGTTGCGGGTCGAGTCGAAGGCCGCGATCGCCTCGAGCAGCCCCAGTTGCCCGTAGGCGATGAGGTCGTCGAGTTCGACCTTGCCGGCCAGCCTGCGATGAATCTTCCACGCGATCGCCCGCACGAGACCCTGGTGCTCGAGCACCATCGCGTCGTGTTCGGCCTGGTTCTTCATCGCCGCCGCACCGCTTTCGCCCCCGGGCCTCGACTGCGCCGGGCTGCGGATTGTGCGCGATCAAGCGGCGGTCGTTCAATCGGCGGCGCGATGGCTCCCGCCGCGTGGATGCGGATATCATGGGGCGATCGAGGAAAGAGACCGCCATGTCGCCCGGATTCATCGGCTCGGTGCGTTCGGCCGCCACGTCGCTTGCCGAGGCCTGCCAACGGTCTCGCGATGCCTACGGCTACCGGGAAAGCGGGCCGTGGCACGACTTCAAGGAGGCTTTCCACGAGCTGATCCGCACGCCGCTCAACCAGGCGGGGTGGGACGAGAAGAGGAACAGGGCCCGCGAGAAGTTCCTGGACTGGAAGCAGCCCAAGGGCGGCCGCACGACGGCCCGGGAACGCCGGGGCTGGAACATCCAGGCGATCGAAAACTTCCTGACCGTCGGGCAGATCCAGCCGGTCGATCCGATCAAGGTTGCGACGCTCGAAAGCCAGCGGCAGCAGTCGCTCAAACAGCTGTTCCTCACGCCGAGTGGCCGCCGCTTCAAACTGCCGTCCATGGCGACCGTCGGAGCCATCGCCGTCGGCGTGGCGACCCGTGCGGACGCGGTGAACACCGCCGCCGAGGATTACGTGAAGGCGCGGCGCGGCCTGCTCGAGGAGGATTCCGCGGAATCGCAGGCGGCCTCGCTGGCCTTCGAACAGGGAGCGGGGATCGCCGGGGGCCGGTTCGCCGGCCTGTTTCGCGGCCGGGCCAGGGGCTCCGAGGACGCCCAGGCCGAGACCGTATCCCAGGGGCTCCAGCGGCTCTACAAGAGCCTCCCCACGCCGACGCTGCCGAAGATGTCGGTCTGGAGGCCCGGCCCCGACTACTTCCGCAGCCAGGTCGAGAAGATCGCCGAGCACTGCGCCGGCAAGGAGAACGCGGACGTCGCGCGGCAGATGGTCGACGTGTTCATGTCGCTCGACTTCACGGGCGCGTACAACGCCGCCTTCAACGGCCTCAACTCGCTCAGCGACATCGCCCTCAAGCAGGTGCCGGGCATCGCGTCGCTCTTCAAACTCAAGGCTTTCTGCGAGGCGATGGGTTCCCTGCTCGGGGAGCTTTCCACGCGGCGGCAGGTGCGCCGAAACCTGCAAAAGCGGTATTACCGCCCCGGCCAGGTGTCGCAGGCGATCGAGACCCTCCAGGTCATCATCGAGCGGTCGGTGTGCACCAAGGGCGTGACTGCCGCCAGGGCGGGCATGACGTTCGCCATCTCCGTGGCCGAGGCTGCGGCCGCCGGCACGCAGATCGCCACGACGATCGTCAATCTCGTCGATGCGGCGGTCGCCGCCCTCCAGTATCTCGCCGACATCGCGATCTCCGTCTACGACTGCGTCACGGCCAACATGCGGCTCGCGGCATGGGAGAGCCACGGAAGCTCCACGGTGCACTCGGATCTCGACGCCGACGCGGTGAGTCAGGCCGAGGCCGACGTGCTCGGCAACCCCGCCCTGGCGGCGGTGCTGCTCGCCGAGCTCGACGACACCGCGGTCATCAACGTGGCCTTCGACCTCATGGCCACGCCCAACTTCACCGACATCGTCAGCAAG
>RFPF01000172.1 GCA_009926295.1 Planctomycetia bacterium | reverse complement strand
CCGTGCCAGACGGTGCCGTCACCAGGGTCATGCGCGTGCGTGAGCCATCCTCGCCCGCTTCCCCGCTCGCCTGTTCCAGGCGTGCCAGGAGCGCTGCGATGGTCGCTTCCTGGCCGATGTACATCCGCCGACGCGGGGCCGCATACGCCTCATGGCTGCGGCGCGTGCGCTCGAGCTCGTCGGGCACGTCGTCCGCGGGGTACTCCGCATCGATCAATCGCCAGAGTTCCTCGGTGATCCTGTCGGCGGCTTCCTCCGGCGTGGCGTACTCGGTGACCGGGAACGGGCTCGGCGAGACGCGGCCGGGAGCCTTCGCGACTCTCCTGCGGCCGCCGCCCGAGGCGATCGTGACGCGGCCTGCCGCGCTCTCGGCCGTGGCGGCGATGTCGCTCGGCACCGCCGGGCTGACGGTCCTGCTCGCGCTCGATCGGATCGCGCGCGTGGCCCCGCCGCGAAACGCGCCCGCCCCGGACGCCGCGTGGCTCGTGACGGGCGCAAGCGGGGGCGTGGGGATGATCGCCGTCGCCGCGCTCGCCGCCTCCGGTCGCCGCGTGGTGGCCTGCAGCCGCAAGGCCCCGCTCCGCGCAACGCTCGCCGCCCTCGGCGCGGAATCGGTCGTCGCACCGGAGGACCTCCACGAAGACGCCGGGAAGCCGCTGCTCCGCGGCCGGTGGGCGGGCGTGATCGACACCGTCGGCGGCACGATCCTGGCCGACGCCCTCCGGGCGGTGTCGCCGGGCGGCGTCGTCGCGGCCGTGGGCATGGCCGGCGGCGTCGAGCTGCCCACGACGGTGTACCCCTTCATCCTGCGCGGGGTGACGCTCTGCGGCATCGACGCCGCATCGTTGCCGACGCAGGCGGAGCGGGCGGCACTCTGGCCGCGGCTGGCCGAACTCTGGCCGCGGCTGTCAGGCACCCTTCCCGTCACCACGCTCGCGCTCGACGAGGTCGGCGACTGGTCCGAGGCCCTGCTGGCCGGCACGGCCTACGGCAGGGCCGTCGTCCTGCGGGCCCGGCGACACTCGATCAGTCTCGTCGCCGCGTGGGAGCCCGAGGGCGAAGGAACGAACTGGCGGCGGCGTTTCGGCCGCCCCGCCAGTCTCGAGCCCGGCGCGACCGTCCGCCTCGTCGTCGTGAATCCCGGCACGGGCACGGTCGCCCTGAACGGGATCCCGCTTCCCGACCTGAGGGGCGGTCTGCCGAGTTGGAGCTTCGACGTGACCCACCTGCTCCGCGACCGCAACGAACTGGTCCTCGTGCCGGCCGCCCGCTCGCCCGCGTCGAACGCCGCCCGCGGTCGTCCACCGCTGCCGGAGAACCTCGGGAACCCCGTTCTCGAGATCGTCACGAGGGCGTGCGATTCTTGACAGCGGGCTGCCGCGATCGCTACGACTCTCTTCTCAAAGCCATCAGGAGCGCACGTCATGTCGGTCGTCCGGGTCGGGAGCACGAGCAAGTACGCCGAGAACTGGTCCGCGATATTCGGCGGCGGAACGGCGAAGAAGAAGGCCGCCACGAAGCGATCCGGCGGCAGGCCGGCGGGCAAAAAACCTGCGGCACGCAAGCCGAAGGCTGCGAAGAGCGCAGCCGTCAAGAAGGCGGTCGCGAGGAAGGGAAAGCGAAAGCCGGGGTAGGCCCCGCCCTCAGGTCTTGCCGAGTTCCTTCGCGCGAGCCGTGGCCGCGACGACCGCATCGATCAGGGCGCTGCGCACGCCGCGTTGCTCGAGCACGGCGAGTCCGGCGATCGTCGTGCCGCCGGGGCTCGAAACCCGGTCCTTGATCTGGGCGGGGTGTTCGCCCGTATGCTCGAGGAGCGCCGCGGTTCCGGCCAGTGTTTCCACGGCGAGCGCGAGGGCCAGCGGCCGCGGCAATCCCGCCTTCACGCCTCCGTCGGAGAGGGCCTCGACGAGCAAAGCGACGAATCCGGGTCCCGATCCCGAGAGGCCCGTGACGGCGTCGAGGAGGGCCTCGTCGACCTCGTGCACGTGGCCGACCGACGCCAGCAGCGAGCCGACGCGGGCGGCGGGTTCGGCCGGGACTTCGGCGGTCCGGCACACGACCGACACCCCGCGGCCCACGAGGCACGGCGTGTTCGGCATCACCCGCACGACCAGACGCGTGCCGGCGAGGTCGGCCAGCACGGCGCACGGCAATCCTGCGACGATCGACACGAGCACCGCCTCGCGCGACAGAGCGGGGGCGAACTCGCGGCACGCCGCCGCCGCCTGCTGCGGTTTGACGGCCAGGAACACGAGCGGTGCGTCGCGCACCGCGTCAGCCGCCGAGGCCGCGAACCTGACGCCCGGCACCCGCGCGGCGAGCCGTTCGCAGGCGGCGGGGCTCGGATCGAACACCGTGATGTCGCCCGCGGCGACGTGGCCTGCGCGACAAAAGCCCTCGGCGAGGGCGAGCGCCATCTGGCCGCCGCCGACCATCGCGATGGCGGAGGACTGCGTCGGTGGGCTCATCGTGGATCGTGCTCGGAAACCGCGGGGAGGTCGCGCTCGACGCTGCCGAGATCGAATCGGGCCACCCAGAGCTGGCTGGCCGGCGACCGGCCGCCGCCGTCCCGGCTCGCGGTCCAGAGGAGGAGCGTGCCATCGGGTGAGAAACTCGGCAGCACGTCGGCCCCCTCGTGGTCGGTGAGCCGCAGCGGTGTGCCGGCCACGAACCGGTCGTCCGGGGTGTCGTAGCGGGCCATCCAAAGGTCGTAGTTCGGGCGTCGATCGGGATCGGAGTGGTCGGCGCCGGTCCACACGAGCCACGGCTTCGTGGGATGCCAGAACGGCGCCCAGTGCACCCCCTTGCCGCTCGTCACCGCCACGTCGCCGGTGCCGTCGGCCCGCATCACGTGAATCTGCAGCATCTCCTTCTCGAGGCGGTCGCTGCGGTAGGCGATCCAGCGGCCGTCGGGCGAGAAGAAGGGCCCGCCGTCGTAGCCGGGCGAGTCGGTGAGCTGCCGGACGCCGGAGCCGTCGGCTTCCATCACGTAGATGTCCGGATCTCCGTCGCGATCGCTCACGAACAGGATCTTCGTCCCGTCGGGCGAATAGGAGCACTCCGCGTCGTAGCCCTTCGAATTGGTGAGCCGCTCGAGGCGCCCGTCGGCGAGGGACGCCACGAAGATCTCCATCTCGGGATCGAAGTCCCACTGGTAGCGGCGGCGGCGACCGGTGCGGGCGTCCTCCGCGGCCTTGGCCCGCGCGTCGGCCTCGGTGGCGTCGAGCGCCGGGTCGAGATGGCTCGACGCGAAGAGAAGCCGCGCACCGTCCGGCGAGAACCAGGCGCACGTTGTGCGGCCCCTGCCGGTGCTGATCCGCCGCGGGGCCGCGACGGCCGGCGCGGCCGCGTCGAAGGGCTGGACGTAGATCTGGTAAAACGGGTAGTCGGTCGGCACGCCCTGATAGCAGACGCTCCGGACGTCGGGCGCGAAATACCCCTCGCCCGCCCTGGCGAGGCCGGCGGTCACGCGGACGGCTTCCGAGAGATGGGCAGACTCGAGCGTCGACAGGGTGGGCGCCGCCGACGGAGCCCGGTCTTCGGCCCGTCCGACGGCGGCGCAGGCCGCGCACACGACGGCGGCGATGAGCGATGGGTTGCCGGTTTTCGTCATACCGCCCAGTATAGGGCCATCCCGCCCGTCCCGAAGGAGCCCACGCGATGAAGATCTACACCAAGACCGGCGACGCCGGCGAGACGGGCCTGTTCGGCGGGCCGCGGGTCAGGAAGGACCACGCGCGGATCGAGGCGTTCGGGACCGTCGACGAGCTCAACAGCCACCTCGGCCTCGTCCGCACGTTTCCCGGGGCCGCGCCGTTCGACGAACTCCTGCGGAGGATCCAGGGCGAGCTCTTCGACCTGGGCGCGGAGCTGGCGACGCCCGGCGACGCGGCGGAGCGGATCGGCATGGAGCTGGTCGACGCCATCGAGTCGGCGATCGACCACTACGAAGGCGAGCTCGAGCCGCTCAAGTGCTTCGTGCTTCCCACCGGAACGCCCACCGCAGCCGCCCTGCACGTGGCCCGCACCGTGTGCCGGCGGGCCGAGCGCCGCGTGGTGGGCCTCGCGGCCCAGCTCGATACGGTGATCCCGTCGAACGCGATCGAATATCTGAACCGCCTCGGTGACCTCCTGTTCGTGCTGGCACGCGTCGCCAACAAACGGGAGAATGTGGCGGATGACCCCTGGCACCCAGCCTGACACGCTCCTCTCCCGGCGGGCCGCGGCCGTGGCCGAGGCCCGAAGCCGCGTCGGCGCGCAGCACGCGGCCGGCGCTCCCGGCATCCAAACGTGCGCGCTGGCGAGCGACCTCACCGACGCGGTCGTCGTGGCGGCCTGGACAGACGTCGTCGCCGAGGTGGCGGGGTCATCGGGCGTGTTCGACCGGCAGGTGGCGCTCGTCGCCCATGGCGGCTACGGCCGCCGCGAGATGGCCCCCTACTCGGACGTCGACCTCATGATCCTGCACGCGACGCCACCCCGGGGGGCGGTGGCGGACGCGGCGCGGCTGCTGCTGCAGGCCCTGTACGACGCCGGGCTCGAGGTCGGACAGAGCGTGCGGACGGTGGCGGAGGCGTGCCGCCTCTCGGCGGACGACGCCACCGTCTTCAGTTCGCTGTGCGACGCCCGCCTGCTGGCGGGCAGTGCCGAACTGTTGGAGCGGCTCGAGTCGGGGCTGCGTGGGATCGTCCGGCGGGCGCCCCGGCGCTGCATCGACGCGCTCGTGGAGGCGCGGCTGGAGGAGGCGGAGAAATACGGCGAGACCACCGCGCTGCTCCAGCCCAACGTGAAGCGTTCGCCGGGCGGCCTGCGCGACATCCAGCTGGTGCGCTGGCTCGGCCGCGTGGGCTGGGGGGCGACTTCGCTGGACGACCTCGTGCACATGGGCGGGATCTCGAAGCACGACGCCGAAGGGCTGCGGGACGCGGGCGAGTTCCTGATGCGGGTGCGGAACGACCTCCATCTGGCGGCGGGCCGCTGTGCCGACGACCTGACCCGTGACGAGCAGGTGCGTCTGGCGGCCCGGCGGGGGATCACCGAGCAGGCGGGGCTGCTGGGAGTCGAGAGGTTCATGCGCGGCTACTTCGGTCACACGCGACGCGTGGCGGAGGTGGCCGACACGCTCGTGCAGCGGCTGCGCCGGCGGTCCACGGTGGGCCGCTGGATCGCAGGCCTCGCAGGCCACCGCGTCGCGGGCCTGTTCCGCGTGGGTCCGGCCGACGTCGCCGCCCTGCCCGCCGCGGCGGCCGCGATGGCGAACAGGCCCGCGCTCGTGGTGCAGCTCGTCGAGCTCTCGATGCTCTACGGCCTGCCGATCGCGGCCGAGACGTGGGAGACCGTGCGATCCGCCTCGGGGTCGTGGGCCGCGAAAGCTCCCGAGATCGACGGGGAGACGCGAGCCCGGTTCCTCGCCCTCTTCGATCGGCCCGCAGGACTCGGCGCGGCGCTCCGGCGGCTCCACGAGGTCGGGCTCCTCGAGCGGATCATCCCCGAGTTCGCCCATGCACGGCACCTGCTGCAGTTCAACAACTACCACAAGTACACCGTCGACGAGCACTGCATCGTGGCGGTGGAGAAGGCGGTCGAGCTCGCGAACGACGGCGGCTGGCTGGGCGGCGTGTGGCGGCAGGTCGGCCGCAAGCGCACGGTGCTCCTCGCGCTTTTGATCCACGACCTCGGCAAGGGATTCGTGGAGGATCACAGCGAGGTCGGCGCCCGGATCGCCCGCGACGTGGCGGCCCGCTTCGTGCTACCCGACGAAGAGGCGCAAGTGATCGAGTTCCTCGTGCTGCGGCATCTCGCCATGGCGCACGTGGCCTTCCGTCGCGACGTCGGCGATCCCGGGATCGCCGTGGGGTTCGCCCGCGAGGTCGGGTCGCCCGAGGTGCTGCGGATGTTCACGGTGCTCACGGCTGCCGACGTCGCCGCCGTCGGCCCCGGCACCTGGACCCGCTGGAAGTCGGACCTCCTCGGCGATCTCCACTTCCGCACGCTGGGGGTCCTCGACGGCGAGAGCCCGTCGGTGGCTGCGGAACGGCACGGCAGGGATCTCGCCCGGCTCCTCGGCGGCCTCGACCCCGACGACCCGGTCGTGTCGGTCGCCCGCGAACTGCCGCGGTCGTACCTGCGCGACACCGCGGCCGAGCGGATCGTCGAGGAGTTGCGGCAGCTCGTGCGGCTGCCCGGGGAGGGCGTCGTCGTTTCCACGCGCTGGCAGGGCGACACCTCGACGCTGGCCATCACCGTCGGCACCCGGGAGAGCGTCGCGCCGGGAATCTTCCACAGGGTGACGGGGGCGATCACCAGCCAGCGGCTCGAGATCCTCGCCGCCGACATCAACACGCTCGCCGGCGGGCTCGTGCTCGACCACTTCGTGGTCCACGACCCCGATTTCGTCGGCGAGCCGCCGGCCGACCGGCTGGCCGAGATCGGTGCCGCGATCCGCGCCGCCGTGAAGGCGGACGAGCCGCCGGCGTTCGCGCGTCGCTGGAATCCCTTCGCCCCCCTGCCCCGCGCGGTGCCGGAGCTGCCCGCCCGCATCCTCTTCGACAACGAGAGTTCCGAACGCACCACGATCCTCGAGGTGTTCGCCCACGACTTCGTCGGGCTGCTGTACTCGATCGCCAA
>RFPF01000171.1 GCA_009926295.1 Planctomycetia bacterium | reverse complement strand
CACGCCGCCCGGGATCGTGCGATCGAGGCCCACGAGCACGTTTTCGAGCACCGTCATGTTGGAGAACAGGCGGATGTTCTGGAACGTCCGCGAGATGCCGCACTGCGCCACGACGTGCGGCGACCGGCGGCCCCTCTGCCACACGGCGAGCGTCCCGGCCGCTCCCAGCGCCCAGCCGGCGAGGAGCCCCAGCCAGCCGCGAAGCCTGACCCGCCACTTGCCGGCGGCGAGCCGGTCGAGCACCTGCTCCTTCAGCGGCGGCAGTTCCGGGACCGCGACGGCCGGCTCCTCCGGCCTCGAGAGATCGCTCGCGTCGGGCACCGTGCCGGGGCCGGCCCGCCGGGCGGTGACGGCCGCCTGGAGCCGGTCGCGGAGCGCCTGCGCCTCGGCGAAGTCCCGCCGGATCGCGAGCACGTCGCTGCCGTCGGCGCTCACCACGCGCCACTTCCCCGCCATCTGGTCGAGGGCGAGCTCGGCCCGAAAGTAGCCACGCAGCCGGTCGAGGGCTCCGGCCACGCTGAACGGGTCTCCGGTGATCATGCCCCGCTTCACGACGGCGAGCCAGAGCCGGTCGACGTCCACGGCAGCGACGGCGCAGAGCAGGCCCGTGAGCAGCCCGATCGCCATCGCCCCGGCGAACGTGCCCGCCGTGAACGAGCGCTCGAGCCGCCGGCCGTGGAGGCGCACCGTGCCGCTCGTCGGAGCATAGATGCCGCTGATGGTGTTGAAGGCAGTCGTCTTGCCGGCGCCGTTGGGGCCGATGAGCGACACGATCGTGCCTTCGGGCACGTCGAGGCTCACGTCCGACACCGCGACGAGCCCGCCGAAGCGCACCGTCAGCCGGTCGACATCCAGCAGGGGTGTGCCCGGGACCAGCGGCATGGCCGCGGAAGACGCCCCGCGGAAGCCCTTCATGTGCGGCAGCAGTCGCTTCGTCATGGATGGGCCTCGTGCAACTCGGCTGCCAGCCGTCGTGACGGCACGAGCCCCTCGGGTCGGTAGCGCATCACGAGCACGAGCGCCAGGCCGAAGATCGCGAGCCGCCAGCCGCTGAACGACAGCAGGCTGGAACCGGACGGGTTGACGTTCCACTGCTGGATCCAGGAGTCGGCCCACGGCGCGAGCACCGTGTCGAAGCCGACGAGGATCGCCACGCCGAGGAGCGTGCCTGGGATGCTGCCCAGCCCTCCGAGGATCACCGCGCACAGCACCATGATCGAGCGGCTGAAGTCGTAGGCGTTGGGGTCGGCCGTCGTGGAGAGGCTCCCGGCGTAGAGACAGCCCGCCAGGCCCGCCACGGCCGACGACATCGCGAACGCCGAGAGTTTGACCCTCGTGGCCGAGATGCCCATCGCGGAGGCGGCGAGCTCGTCCTCGCGCACCGCGACCCATGCCCGGCCGAGGCGCGAGTGCTCGAGTCTCCGCATCGCGACCACGACGCCCGCCAGGGCGGCCAGAGCGAGGTAGTAGAACCAGCGGGGGTCGACCGCGAATGCGAGGCCGAGGTCGAGCGGGCCGATCTTCACGCCCGCCCCCGGCGGGGGCACGGGATTGAGCCCCTTCATTCCGCCGGTGATCTGCTCCAGGTTGCGCAGCGTCACCTTCACCACCTCGCCGAATCCGAGCGTCACGATTGCCAGGTAGTCGCCCCGCAGCCGCAGCGTGGGGGCGCCCAGCGCCAGGCCGATGCCCGCGGCGACGAGCACGCTCACGATGGCGGCCGCCAGCCAGCCGAGCTGAAAGGGATACATCGGCACCGTGAGGATCGCCATCATGTAGGCTCCGATCCCGAAGAACGCCGCGATGCCGAGGTGCACGAGGCCCGTGTAGCCCACCATGACGTTCAGGCCGAGCGCGAGGATGCAGTAGATGAAGAGCGTGGTCACCTGCCCGCCGAGCGCGCCGCCCAGAGCGGGCAACACCAGCGGGGCCGCCGCGAGCACGACCAGCGCGACCAGATCCCAGCGTTCGCGGACGAACTCCCGCATCAGACCTTCTCCTTCGTCCGCCGGCCGAGCAGCCCCTCGGGGCGGAACACGAGGATCACGATCAGGATCGCGAACACGATCGCTCCGGTCCAGCGTTCGCCGACATACGCGCTCGACAGCGCCCGCACGAGGCCGATCACGATCCCGCCCACGACCGCCCCGGGAATGCTGCCGATCCCGCCGAGCACCGCGGCGGTGAACGCGTAGAGCCCGTTCTGAAACCCCATCTGGAAGCCGATGGTGTTGATGTAGAGGCCGTAGATCACGCTCGCGGCACCGCCGAGAAAGCCGCCGATGAAGAACGTGGCCGCGATCACGCGGTCGACGTCGATGCCCACGAGCGTGGCCGCGGTCGGATCCTGCGCCACCGCCCGCATCGCCTTGCCGAGCCTGGTGCCCCGGACCAACAGCGACAGCGCGAGCATGAGGGGCCCGACGATGAGGACGACGAGCAGATCCTTCCACGTGAACTGCAACCCGTCTCCGGGCAGGAGGTTCGCGGCGGGGAGCAGTTCGGGAAACGACCGGTCGGCCGGCCCGAGCCAGAACAGCCCGACGTTCATGAAGATGAAGGAGACGCCGATCGCCGACACGAGCGGCGCCAGTTTGGGGGCGGTTCGCAACGGCTTGTAGACGATGCGATCCACGGCCACGTTCAGCCCGCCGCAGAACAGGCCGCACAAGCCGACGAGCAGGGCGATGCCCAGCCACGTGCCCACGGGGCCGGCTGCGGCCATTCCGCCCGGGTCGCCCAGCCCGAGCCCGAGCGCAGCCACGAGCGAGAGCGCCAGGCACGCCCCGAGCATGATCAGGTCGCCGTGGGCGAAGTTGATCAGGCCGATGATCCCGTAGACCATCGTGTAGCCGAGGGCCACCAGCGCGATCAGCGCGCCGTTGGTCAGCCCGATCAGGCACTGCTGGAGGAAGAACTGCAACGCGGCTCGCTCGTCGGGGGACGGACTCGCTCGTGCCGCCCACGGCGGCCGGAAGGCAATTTTTTACCGCACCGGCGACGCCTCGCCCACGGCACTCGCGTCGAGGATCTCCTCGAACTCGAATTTGCCCCCTTTCACGACGCTCACGGTGAGCGTCTGCATCGTCGTGTCGCCGTTGTCGTCGAAGCCCCAGCGGCCGAGGGCGCCGTCGAAGTCCTTGAGCGCGAGTGCCGCGTCGGAGATCGCCCGGCGGTCCTTCACGCCCGCGTTGCGAATCGCCTCGAGCGCCACGCAGGCCGCCTCGTAGCCGTAGACGGCGTAGGCCTCGGGCAGCTCGCCGTGCTTCTTCCGGTACCGGTCCACGAACTCGGCTCCCTTGCCCGTGAGCTTCTCCGGCGGCAGCCCGCCGAACGTCACGAAGCACCGCCCCTCGAGGTTGGCCGCGCCGGCCGAGTCGATGAACACCTGCTCGCGGCAGCCGTCGGGCACCATGAGCATTGCATGGATGCCCGCGCTGGCCATGTCCTTCGCGAGCTGGCCGCCCTTGCTCTGCGTGGTGCCGCCGAAGTAGACGAGGTCGGGCCTCGCGGCCTTGACACTCGCCATCAACGACTTGAACTCCTGCGCCTTCGCGTCGATCGAGTCGTGACCGAGCACCTCGATGCCGATCTCGCGACAGCGCTCGTCGAAGAGGTCGGCGATGCCCTTGCCGTACACCTCGTTGTCGTCGAGGATGTACACCTTCTTCACGCCACGCCTCCGGGCCCAGTCGGCCGAAAGCGGGCCCTGAAGGTCGTCGGCGGGGACGACGCGGGTGTAGTTGAGCCGGCCGGTGGGCCGGTAGACACCCGGCTCGCCGGGCGCGCCGAGGCCGGGCTTGGTGAGACCGACCGCCGTGTTGGCCGGCGATACCATGAGCAGGTCGCCGAGGTTCAAGATCGGCATCGAGACCTTCGCGGCGCCGGAGTTGAACGTACCGATGTAGGCGACGACGTCGGGATCCTGGAGGGCCCTCCGCGCGTTGGCGGCCTCCGCCTCGCTCGTCCACTGCCCCGCCGCGGCGGTGGAGTCGTCGAGATCGAGGTATTCGACGCGAAACGGCCCGGCCTGGCCCCCCGCCTCCTCGATCGCCATCCTGATGCCACCGACGATCGTGTCGGACTGCTGCTTGGCGGAGCCCGTCCGCGGCAGGCTCGACACGATCTTCACGAGCGAAGGATCCGCCGGCCGGCAGCCGGCGAGCACGATCAGCGCCGCGAAGAGAAACGGTGCTGCAATCCGGGCGGCCATGCGTGTGAATGTAAGACCGTCGACAACATCCGGTCAAACCACTCAGGTCTTCACCAGCCGCCACGCGCGGTGGATGCGGTCGTTGCGGAAGTCTTCGGGGATCGTCTGCCGCGTGATCTCGCGGATCGTGAAGAGCGGCGTGAGCGGCTCCTCCGCGAGATGAAACCGGCGGAAGTTCGTCGAGAAGTACGCGACGCCGCCGGGCACGAGATTTTTCGCGACGAGGCCGAGCAGGTCGGCGTGGTCGCGCTCCACGTCCCACGGCACTTCGCTCTTCGCCGACCGCGAGAACGTGGGCGGGTCGCAGACCACGAGGTCGAACGGCGGCTCGCCCCGCTTCGCCCGGTGCTCGAGAAACGCCCTGGCCTCGTCGCGCACGGTCCTGTGCCGGCCCGCGTCCTTGAAGCCGTTATTCGAGAGGTTCGTCCGCGTCCACTCGAGGTAGGTGTTGGAGAGGTCGACGCTCGTCGTCTCCGCGGCCCCCCCGGCTGCGGCATACACGGAGAAACTGCCCGTGTAGCAGAAGAGGTTGAGGAATCGCTTTCCTTCCGCCTCGCCGCGAACCAGCGCCCGCGTCTGGCGGTGGTCCAGAAAGAGCCCCGTGTCGAGGTAGTCGGAGAGATTCACCTCGAACTCGAGACCCGCTTCGTGCACGGCGACGATCGCCTGCCGTTCCCCCACCTTCTCATACTGCCCGCCGGACCGCTGCCGCTTCCGCACCTTGAGAAACGTCTGACTCACGGGCACGCCGAGCTCGAGGGCCGCCGCCTCGATCATCTTGTCGAGCCACACGTCGTGCTCGATCTCGGTGCGGTCGTGCGGCCGCTCGTACTCGGCGGCATGCAGCCATCCGGCGTACCAATCGATGACGAGCGGAATCTCGGGAATGTCGCGATCGTAGATCCGAAACGCCTCGATCCCCTGCCGCCGGGCCCACTTCGCGAGATGCTTGAACCGCTTCGCAAGGCGGCGACGAAAGTCGCCGAGCTGATCTTCGATGGGCCGTGAGCCACCGTGGATGCGAACTGGTTTCCCCTCGGTCTCGCCCGGGGCTTCCACATGAGAACGTTCCCGGATCCCGACCTCGAGCAGCCGGCAGGCGATCGGGCCGTTCAGGAGTGCGACCCGGTGCGCGGGACGGAGGCCGAGCTGGCCCGCCGCGGGCGTGTCGGGGGCGAGAACAGCCGCCCGCCAGCCGCCGCAATGCTGCACGAGCCAGTCGCCGAGCCGACGAAAGAGCGCACCCGCCCGCGGGAGCGCGAGCCGCTCGCCGTAGGGTGGGTTCGTGACGACGAGGCCGGGCGGGCCTTCCGGCCGCACCTCCTCGAAATGGTGCTGGGCGATCGCGACGCTGTTCGCCACGCCCGCGGCCTCGGCACAGGCCCGCGCGGCCTCGACCGCCTTCGGGTCGAGATCGCTGGCGCGGAATGCGCCGGCTGGCTCGATGACCCGGGCTTCAAGGTCCGCGACGAGCCGTTCGCAAAGCGCCTTATCACAGTCGCGAAACCGGAAGAAGCCGTGGGCCTTCCGCCGCGCCCGCCACAGCCCGGGCGCCATTCCCGCGGCGATCGTCGCGGACTCGATCACGAACGTGCCCGAACCGCACATGGGATCGAGCACTGGTTCGCCGCTCGTCGCGGCATCCTCGCCCGGACGCCACCAGCCGGCGATCCCGAGGATTCCCGCCGCGAGCACCTCCGAGAGCGGCGCCTCCACCTCGCCCATCCGCCAGCCGCGCTGATGCAGCGACCGGCCGGCGGCATCGCGAAACATCGTGGCGACATCACCCACGAGATGGAGCGCGAGCCGGAGCGTGGCCCCGCGCAGTTGCACGCTCGGCCGCTTCCCGCTCGGCGTCCGCAGTTGGTCCACGACGGCGTCCTTCACGATCTGCGCCGCGTAGAGCGAGTGCGTCGTGAAGGTGTCGTGGATCGCGGCATCGACCCGCAGTGTGTCGGACGTCTTCAGCTGCTCGGTCCAATCGATGTCGCCAAGGGCCCGGTAGAGCGACTCGGGCGAATCGACCCGGAACCGCCCGAGCGGTTCGAGCACGCGGATCGCCGTCCGCGATTCGAGCACCGCGCGGTAGAGCGTCTCCTTCTCTGCTCCCGGCGGAGCCGAAAACTCGATCGTCCGCCGGCCGATCCTCAGGTCGATCGCCCCGACGGCCTCCAGCTCCCGCGCGAGCAGCCACTCGAGCCCTTCGAGCGTGCGGGCCGTGAGCCGAGGCGGGTCGTCGAGCACGGGCGCGGGCAGCGGCCGCGGCGGAGGAGGAGCGGACGGAAACGGGGCGGGCATGACACGAGTGTACGACAGCAGTCGGTGCGTTCTGAAAAATCACCGCACGAAAGCCCGCAGCGCCGGCAAGGATCGCCGCACGTCATCCCGCCGCTGCCGCCTCCGGAAACCTCTCCTGGATCGGCTGCACGCCCATCGGCTCGCTGCG
>RFPF01000018.1 GCA_009926295.1 Planctomycetia bacterium | reverse complement strand
GGAGCCCGGTCGGTCGAATCGGGACACCTCGCAGGCAGAGGACGTCGGTGTCGAAGACCATGCCACTCGTGGGGCTCGTGCTGTCGGGGCTCATCGGCATCCTGTTCCTGGCCGATCTGGCGGCCGGGTTCCCGTTTCGGCTGGTGAGCATCGGGCTGGACGTGTGCTTCGTCGTGGCGAGCGTGATCCTCGCGTACCTGAGCTGGACGCTCCTCGATCGGGCGCGGGCGTGAACCGGTTCAGGCCGCCCGCCTGAGCACGGAGCCCGCCTCGCGTTGCCCGGCGACGCCGAGCAGGCCGGGCAGATCCGAGAGAAGCGTTGCCTCGACGGTCGCCGTACACCGTCCGATCCACTGGACGAGTCGCTCGAGACGCACGCGGCCGATCCGTGACCCCGTCGTGGCCGGGTCGATGTGCACCACCGTCAGGCCGCCCGGCGTGGCCATCGTGCCGACGCCCCACGGCAGGAGCCGGAACAAGCGAGGCCGTCGCGGCTCGGGGACCGTACGGGCTTCCCACAGCCCCCACACGACCGTCCGGCAGGCCCAGCCGGCGGGAGGCGGGCGGCGGCTGCTGCGCGCGACTCCGTCGAACCCGCCGATGGCGATCGTCTGGATGCCCTGTTCGACGAGGAGGGAGCGATGCTCGAGCCGCGGGGAGCCGGCTGCGACGGCGCAGTGAACCGCGCCGGCGACGGCCCGGGCAGCCGCCAGCTCGCGCCGCAGGGCGGGACGCGAAGCGAGGGCGTCGTGGTCGAGGTCGAGGGCGACGTCGAAGCGGGTGGCCACCGTTCCGAGAACGCCGAGGACCACCGGCATGTCGGCGGGCCGCGTCGCCCAGCTGACCGGCACGCCCGCCCGCACGGCGATTTCCGCCCAGGCTACGAATTGGCTACGAATTCATCGGGCCGCACGCCCGCCGGCACACTGCAACAGACCACGAATGTCGCCGGCGCACGATCGACGTGCATGAATCGTGAACTCCCACCGCCCCGAAACCACCGGACTTTCTATCGACGCGCGGAGCTTCCCGGCTGCAACGGCGATCCGTCGGCCGGCTTCCCGGCTGGGGCCGGTTCGGCGGACTTTGCGGCATGGGCAAACCCGCGCTGGGCCGCCTCCCAGGCGGCCATCGCATCGACCAGCGCCGCGCTCGAAGCCTGGCGAGCTTCCACGGTGGGCCGTACGCCCGCGGCCTCGAGGGTCGCCGTGGTGACCGGGCTGAGGCTCGCCACCTTCCAGGAGCGCATCCGGTCGCCGAGGATGCGCATCGCCGATTCCGCGATGAACGAGCTCGTGATCGTGATCCAGTCGACACCCGAGTCGTCGAGCGCCGCAAGGAGCGCGGGATCGGCGTCGTCGGCGGCGCGGCTGGAGTAGCCGGCGACCTCGGTGACGTGATGCCCGAGGGCCTCGAGCTCGCGCCGCATCAGGTCGCGGCCGCGGTTGGCCCGGACCAGCAGGAAACGGCCGCGGCGGACCGTGTCACCGACCGCGGCGACGATCCCCTCCGAGCGGGAGTCGTCGGCGACGAGGTCGCAGTGCAGGCCATGGACCGCGGCCTCGCGCGCCGTGGCCGGGCCGATCGCTGCGAGCCGGGCCGTGCCCAGCTGCCTGGCGTCCCGGCCCGCTCGCCGCAGTCGGTCGCAGAAGGCTCGGACTCCATGGATGCTGGCGAGCACGATCCAGTCGAAGGTGTCGGCCGCCGCGAGGGCATCGTCGAGCGGCTGCCAGGAATCCGGGGGGGCGATGCGGATGAGGGGCATGTGGATCGACGACCCGCCCTGGGCGGCGATCAGCGATGCCAGTTCGGCACCCTGCCCCGCCGGTCGCGTGATGAGGATGGTGCGGTCGGTGAGCGGAGCCGTCCGCACCGGCGGTGCCGGCTGGCCCGCGACGTCGCCGATGATCACGATCGCGGGCGCCGGCCAGCGGCACCGGTCGAATTCGTCCCCGCAGCCGGCCAGCGTCGTGATGCACGCCCGCTGGTCGGGCCACGCACAACGGCTGACGACCGTCACAGGAGTGTCGCCGCGCTTGCCGGCCGCCAACAGGTTGCGCGACCAGGTCGCGATCTGCTCGACGCCCATGTAGACCACGAGCGTACCGGGGAGTCGGGCGAGCGCCTTGAAGTCGAGCTGTGAGTGCTTGTCGAGCGCCTCGTGGCCCGTGAGGAGCGTCACGCTCGATGCCGCGGCCCGGCTCGTGAGCGGCACGCCGACAGCGGCTGCCGCCGCGAGTGCCGCGGTGACCCCGGGAACGATCTCCCAGGCGATGCCCGCCTCCCGCAGCGGCTGCTGCTCCTCCGCGAGCCTCGCGAACACCCCCGGGTCGCCTCCCTTGAGCCGCACCACGGTCCGGCCCCGGCGGGCGAGTTGCACGAGCAGCCGCCCCACGGCGACGCCCGGATCCTCGTCGCCTTCCGGAGTTCGCGGCACGGGGATGCGCTCCGCGCGGGAGCCCGCGGCATCCAGCACCGCCGACGGCACGAGCGCGTCGTGCACGATGTCGTCGGCCCGCCGCAGGAGCTCCACGGCCCGCACCGTCAACAGGTCCGGGGCGCCCGGGCCGCCGCCCACGAAGAACACCGTGCCTGGGGCGTTCCCGGCCACGGACGGCGGGCCGGACGGCGCGGTGTTTGTGGGCGGAAGCATGGGGACTACACTCGGGACACTGTCCACGGATGCATCATACCCCGGCGTGCCTTCGGCCCACGCCCCGTTCCCGAGCGGTCGTCAGCCACCATGCCGAACGACTCCCCTCCGGCCGCATCGACGCCCAGCACGCCGGCGGTCGCCCCCACCACGGCCCAGCTCTCCCCAGCGGAGAGGTCGAGGCTTTCGCAATGCTTCCAGCGGGGGAATCAAAACGCCGCCACGAACCTCGATTACGCGATCGAGATGTTCGCACAGTGCGTCCTCGGCGACCCGGGCAACGCCGTCTACCTGCAGAACCTGCTGGGGGTGCTCAAGAAGAAGCACGGTGGAAAGAAGACCGGCGGTTTGACCGGCTTCTGGCCCACGTCGAAAGCCGGCAGCCTCAAGAAGTTCGCCGACAAGGCCCAGTGGCGCGAGGTGATCAGGCAGGGCGTCGACATCCTCAAGGCGGCGCCATCGGATCACCAGGTGCTGCTCGCCATGGCGGACGCCTGCGGGCAGCTGCAGCTGCACGACGCCCAGCGGACCTACCTGAAGAGCGCCCTCGACGTCGTCCCCGCCGATGCCGAAGTCAACCGCCAGTGCGCCAGGTTCCTGGCGAATCATGGCGAGTTCGACCAGGCGATCGCATGCTGGGTGCGGGTGGCGAACGTGAAGGGGCTCGCCGACGAGGCGCAGCGGGAGATCGCCCGGCTGCAGGTCGAGAAGACGATCGTCGCCGGGCACGGGATGACGGGACGCACGCCGGCGGGCGGGCAGAAGGCCGCGGCTGCCGCGGGCCCGCAGGCCGCGGCGGTCGATCGCGTCACGGCGCTGCGACAGGCGATCGCCGCCACGCCGGCGAACGTCGACGCCTACCTCGAACTCGCCGACCTGCTCGAACGCGATGCCACGATGGAGGAGGCCGAGGCGGTGCTCATGAAGGCGCTGGCGGCCTCGGGCAACGACCTCAAGATACGCGAGCATCTCGAGGACCGGCAGCTTCGTTGGGCCCGGCACCGGGTGCACGTCGCGGAGCAGCGGGTGCAGACGGAAGACATCCCCTCCAACCGCGAGACGCTCGAACGCCTGAGGGCGACGCAGTTGAAGCACGAGGTGGAGATCTACTCGGCGCGGTGCGAGCGGTACCCCGAGAACCTGACCTGGCGGTACGAACTCGCCATGCGTCTCAAGGCTGCGGGAAACCATGCGGAGGCCATCCGGCACTTCCAGGACGTGCTGCAGGATGTCCGGCGCAAGGGTGTGGTTTCCCTCGAACTCGGCGAGTGCTTCCAGAAGATCAAGCAGTACCAGCTGGCGATGCAGAACTACACCACCGCCGTCGAGCTCCTCACAGACCGCGAGATGGAACTGCGGAAGCGGGCCCTCTACCGGGCGGGCGTGCTGGCGGCGGGGCTCGACGACCGGGACGCGGCCCGGAAATACCTCGGTACCCTGGCCGGGCTCGACTACGGCTACCGCGATGTCGCCCAGCGGCTGGACAAGTTGGCCGCGCCCTAAGATAACACTGCCAGCGGAGGTGGCCCGGCCCCCACCGCTGCCCGCTCGTGGCCGAGTGGCCCCGGGTTTCACGGTTCACGGCCCCCACGTCCCACAGCCCGAGGATTTCGCATGCCCCATTCGGTCAGTGCCAAAAAGCGTCTCCGTCAAAACCTGCGCGCCCGCGAACGGAACCGCGCCATCAAGTCGGAGATCAAGTCGGAATTGAAGAAGGTTCTCGAGGCACTGACCAGCGGCGACGTCGCCGCGGCCCGCGAGCACTTCAAGGTGGTCGCCCGCAAGGCGGACCGCGCCGCGGCGAAGCGGACGATCCATCCCAATCGTGCGGCCCGGCTGAAGTCGAGGCTGTCGGCGCGGGTGAAGGCCGTCGCCGGAGGCACCGCCGCGAAGGGCAAGCCGAAGTCCTGAGCGGGCACGGCGCCTCAGTCTTCCCAGGCGATGCGCGTTGTGGCGAACACCGGGCCCTCGATGCATGTGCGTCGATAGTCCCACGCGCCGGATTCCTCGTCCCGGATCCGGGCGACGCACGTGAAGCAGATGCCGATGCCGCAGGCCATCGGCGCCTCCAGCGATGCGTGGCAGGAGATCCCGCGACGATCGGTCCAGGCGGCGATCGCCGCCATCATCCCGTCGGGTCCGCAGCAGGCGACGTGCGTGCGGCCCGGTGGATGCGGGATGCCACCGTCGGCGGCGAGGTCTTCGAGGAGATCGATCACCGTGCCCGGCCGACCCGCGGTTCCATCGAGCGTCGCCAGACGCACTTCGATGCCGGCGGCACGAAAATCGTCGGCATCCCCGAACATTGCCGCCGTGCGCGCCCCCCAGCAGAGCGTGGCCCGCCCGGCGCGGGGGGCTGCGGTCGGTCCGTAGGCGGCGCCGCCGAGACGTTCCCGGCCGAGGGCCAGCAGCGCCGTCTGGCCGATGCCGCCGGCGACGAGCACGAGGTGATCCGCCGGCGGAACCGCCGCGAATCCGTTGCCCAGAGGGCCCCAGAGCACGACGTCGTCGCCGGCCTTCGCATGCCGCAGGGCGCTGGTGAACTTCCCGTGCGCGAGGTACACGAAGTCCGCGTAGCGGCGGGCCGCGGGAGGCCCCGAGGGCCGGTCGTCCTCCGCCCCGATGAAGGTGTCGTAGAACGCGAGGGGCCGCGCGAGCAAAGGGTCGTGGCGGTCAGGCAGACGAAGCATCGCGAACTGGCCGGGAACCGCCGCGGCTGCGATCGCGGGGCATTCGAGTCGGATGCGGAACGAGCGGTCCGCGATCTGCCGGTTGAACACCACCTTTGCGCACGTGTAGGCGGCCTCGTCGGCGAAGCAGGAGGAGGATGGCGCGTTCACCCGCGTGGTTTCCTCCACGAAGATGCCTTGCCGGGCCGCTTGCGGGGGCGGGGTGCCGGCCGGGGCGGCCGGCCGCCCCCGTCGTCGTCGCGGCCTCCGGGCCGCTGACGGGGAGGCATCCCCGTGCCCCGCGGTCCGCGGCCCTGCTTCTCGAGGCGCCCGGGGCGACCGCCGGGCCTCCTGCCCTGGGCACGGCCGCGTTCGGCCGACTGGCGGACGGTCCCCACGTGGGCCAGCGCGTCGCGACGCAGGGCGTCGATCTCGCTCCATGCAAGGGGGCGATGCTGCCCCGGAAGCAGGCCGCCGAGAGACAAGCCGCCCACGGCCACGCGTTTCAACTGGTGCACCTTGTGTCCCAACTGGGCAAGCATGCGGCGGATTTCCCTGTTCTTGCCCTCGTCGAGCACCATCTCCAGAACCGCGCTCTGCTTGTGCTGCGACTTGAGCGTGACGTGCTGGGCCCGCGCCGGGCCTTCTGCGAGCTGGATGCCGCGTCGCAGCTTGTCGAGCGTTTCAACCGTCGGCACGCCCGCCACCTGCACGAGATATTTCTTCTCCACGCCATATCGGGGATGCGCGAGGAGGTTCGCGAGTTCACCGTCGTTGGTGACGAGAATGAGCCCTTCGCTCATCCGGTCGAGGCGACCGATCGCGAACAGCCGCTGCTCTCCCGGAAGGAGATCCACCACCCGCGGCCGACCCGAGGGGTCGAAGTTGGTCGTGACCACGCCCACCGGCTTGTTGAGCATGAACACGACCCGCTTCGGGTCGGGCAGCCGTTCGCCGTCGACCCTGATCTCCTGCCGCAACGGATCCACCCGGGTGCCGAGCTGCGTCACGACCGTGCGGTCGACCTCCACGCGGCCCGAGGTGATCAGCTCCTCGCAGCCACGGCGGCTGCCGATCCCCGCGGCGGCGAGCACCTTCTGCAGCCGTTCGAGACCGTCGTCGGACTCGTTCCGGAGGCGGCCGGACGTGGCCCTCGAAACCGGCGCCGGGCGTGCGGGGCGGGGAACACGCCGCGACGTGATCCGCGAGGGTTCGTCGGAGTGGCTGCGGGGGGGCACGGCGAAATTCCTCGAGACGCGGCAAATTCGTCATCGCCGCGGACAGCGGCCGATGCGGATGACGATCATACACGTGGCGCGGCGATCACGCTCGCCGCCGCTCTCACTGCGTGGGCGACCACCACCGGGCCCGCCTTACCTCGGGAACCGGCTCCAGGAAGTCGCGCGGCCGTGCGCCGTCCATGAGCGGCAGCCGCAGTTGCGATGGGGCGATGTCGTCCTGCAGATAGGGGTCGAACCGCACCGCCTTCCGCCGCTGGTTGGCGGCCGGCCCGGGTTCGAGCCACTGCGGCTTGCCGAGCGACGCGCAGCCCGCGGATCCGATCAGCGTTACGGCGACGATGAGTCTCGCGATCATGACGGGACTCTAGGGGTCGCCGGGGGCCGCGGCCAAGGCCGGTTTGCCATCGGAAAAATGCCGGTCGGGGAGCGCGATGTGGAGGAGTTTCGTCGTCGCTCCGGTGCCGGCGTCGACACGCTGCCTTCCGATCGCGGCGGGCAGCAACAGCGTGCGGCCGCGGGCGGCAGCCGGCAGACTCCAGCGGTCTTCGAGCCGGAGCGTGCCCTCGAGCACCACGATGACGTGGCAGGCATCGTCGCCGCCGATCTCCCAGGGGCCCGTGGGCAGCACCTCGTCGAACACGAAGAACTCCCCCGTCACCAGCCGCCTCACGGCCGCGTCGAAGGTCGCCACCGGCTGCACCGGGGCGACGGGGCCGAACCGCGTCACCGCCTCCACGCCCGCCTCCACGTGGAGCGGACGGGGCCTGCCGTCGGGGCCGACGCGATTCCAGTCGAACAGCCGGTAGGTGACGTCGCTCGACTGCTGGATCTCGGCCACGAGGAGCCCGGCCCCGATCGCGTGCACGGTGCCCGCCGGGATGAAGACGCAGTCGCCTGCCCGGGCGACGAAGGAATGCAGCACATCCGCGCACGTGCCTCGCTCGATCGCAGCGGCCAGTTCCGCGCGGCCGACGCCGGGAGCCAGGCCCGCGTAGATGCGGCTGCCCGGGGCCGCGTCGATCACGTACCACGCCTCCGTCTTGCCCCGGTCGGGCGGGACGAGCCGCGCGGCACGAGCGTCGTCGGGATGAACTTGAACGGAGAGGTCGCGGCGGGCGTCGAGAAACTTGAACAACAGCGGGAAGGCCGGGAGCGGCGCGTGCCGGCCGAGAAGTTCACGGCCGCGGTCACGCACCAGTTCGCCGAGCGTTCGACCCGCGAGCGGGCCGGCGGACACCACGCTCTGGTCCGACCCGGGCCGATCCACCAACTCCCACGACTCGGCGAAATCTTCGCCAGGCGGGAGGTCTCGGCCGAGCGTGGTCGCGAACCCCCGGCCTCCCCAGAGGTAGCGGCGGTAGATCGGCTCGAGGAGAGGGTGCATCACGGCCTCGAGTAGCCCTCCAGGATGCGTCCGATCCAGAAGCAGCAGGTGGCTGCCACGAGCATCACCAGCATCTGGCCGAGTGAAATCGTCCGGTTGAGTTCGAGGATCACCGCGAACACGGGGATGCCGAGCCCGAGCAGTTGTCCGAAGCGTCCGAGAGCCCGCATGGTCGCATGTCCTGTCCGACGCCCTGGAGCGTCGCGGTCCCGAATCCTACCAACCCACCCGGAATGCGTCGTCCCGGCGGCCGCAAACGCGGCGGCTTGCCGAAGGCCGTCCGGCCGCCATACTGCCGATTCCAGTCGCTTTTCCAACGCTCGTTTTCAGGAGGCAATTCCATGGGTCGACACGGCGCCGTCACGTTCAAGGGCAATCCGCTCACGCTCGCCGGAGAGGAACTGCGGGTCGGCTCCGTGGCCCCCGATTTCGACCTCGTCGCCTACGGGCCGACTGGCATGACCCACGTCACCAAGGCCGACCTGCTCGGCAAGCCCGCCTTCATCAGCGTCGTGCCCTCGCTCGACACCCCGGTCTGCCAGGTGCAGACGAGGACGTTCAACGGGCGGCTCGCCGCGCTCGGCGACAAGGTCACGGCCCTCACCGTGAGCCTCGACCTCCCCTTCGCCATGAACCGCTTCTGCGGCGCCGAGGACATCAAGGCGATGCGAAACGGCAGTGATTACATGGACCGCAGCTTCGGCGAGAAGTGGGGCGTGCTCATCGACGAGCTCAAGATTTTGGCCCGCGCGGTCTTCGTGCTCGATGCCAAGGGCGTGGTGCAGTACGCACA
Source organism: Planctomycetia bacterium (assembly GCA_009926295.1). Lineage (GTDB taxonomy): Bacteria > Planctomycetota > Planctomycetia > Pirellulales > UBA1268 > RGVT01. Next base: position 13,100 of record RFPF01000018.1, on the reverse strand, counting down.
GGTCGTGAACGAAGTGGCCAGCGAGCCCGACTACGACGCCGCGATCGCGGCGCTCGAGAAGCTCGTGTAGGACCCGCGCTCCGCTCCTGCTAGACCTGGAGCAGTTTCTCGATCAAGGTGCGGGCGGCGGAGAGGGCCTCGGGGAGCTTGTCCACGAGCTTGCCGCCGGCCTGGGCGAGGTCGGGCTTGCCGCCCCCCCTGCCCCCCACGATCGTGGCCGGATCCTTGATCCAGCTGCCGGCGGACAGTCCGCGGGCCTCCAGTTCCCTCGAGATGCCCGCCACGAGCGTCACCTTGTCGGCCTCGGTCGATCCGAGGAGCACGGCGATCGGGCTGGCCTTGCGCCGCAGTTGATCGATGCATTGTCGCATCGCGGCCGCGTCGCTGCCCCTGGCGTCGGCCACGACGACGCGCGTTCCGCCGACGTCGGCCGCGCCGGCGAGGAGGTCGTCCACGGAGAGCGCCGCGCCCGGGGCGGCTCCCCTCGTCTTCTTGAGATCCTTGAGCTCCTTGACCATGGCCGACAGCCGCGTCGGCAGTTCGGCCACCGGCACCTTCAGCGCCGCCGCCGACTCCGCAAGCACGCCCTCCGCCTGCCGCAGCCGCTCGACCGCCTTGAGGCCAGTGACGGCGCTGACCCGCCGGGTGCCGGCCGACACGCTCTCTTCTCCCACGATCTTCACCATGCCGATCTGGCCGGTGTTGGAGACGTGCGTGCCGCCACAGAGTTCGCGGCTCACGCCGTCCATCGTCACCATGCGGACGACGTCCGGGTATTTCTCCCCAAACAGCATCATGGCGCCGGCGTGGCGGGCCTCGGCAAGCGGCAGCAGCCTCGCCGCGACCGGCACGGCGGCGAGCGTGTGCTCGTTCACCAGCGTCTCGATCTGCCGCAGCGTGTCGGCGCCGACGGCGCTGGTGTGCGAGAAGTCGAAACGGAGCGTGTCGGCGTCGACCTTCGAGCCCTGCTGCACGGCGTGGGAGCCGAGGTGGTGCTGCAGCGCGGCATGGATCAGGTGCGTGGCGGAATGAGCGCGGCGGATCGCCGCCCGCCGGGCCGCGTCGACACGGGCGGCGACATCCTGTCCGAGCTCGAGCGTGCCTTTCCGCAGGTGCCCCACGTGGAGCATGAAGCCGCCTTCCCGCTGCGTGTCGATCACCTCGAAGCTGCCGTCGGCCCACCCGAGCGAGCCCGAGTCGCCCACCTGCCCCCCCGACTCGCCGTAGAAACTCGTGCGGTCGAGCACCACCGTCACCGGCGCCTCATGGCCCACCTCCCGCAGGCTGTCGCAGAGCCGGTCCTGCGCGATGATGCCGATGACCTTGCCCGTGGTGTCGAGCTTTTCGTAGCCGACGAACTCCGATCCGTGCATCGCCTTCTTGAGGGCGTCGAGCGGGCCCGACGCGAACACCTCGCCCCTGCTTCCGGCACCGGAGCGTTGCCCATGGGCTTCCATCGCCTCGCGAAACCCACTCCAGTCGAAGGCGCAGTTGCGCTCCGCGGCGAGCGTCTCGAGCAGTTCGGGTGGGAAGCCGTAGGTGGTGTAGAGTTCGGCCGCCTCGACGCCGCCCACCAGGCCGGCGCCCGATTTCTCGATCGCGGCGAAGAGCCGCTCGATCCGCTCGAGCCCGCCATCGATCGTGGCGAGAAACGACTCCTCCTCCCGCTCGATCACGGCGGCCACGCGGTCGGCCGTCTCGGCCAGTTCCGGATAGGGCTTTTTCATGAGCCCCGCGACGGTGCCTGGAAGTTCGTGGAGAAAGGGCTTCGTGACCCCCATCTGGCGGCCGTCGAGCACGGCCCGCCTGAGGAGCCGCTTCACGACGTACTTCTCCTCGTTGTTGCCCGGCAGGACGTTCTCGTGGATCGCGAAGGTGCAGGCCCGGACGTGGTCGGCGATCCGGCGCATCCGGCGGCCATCGTCGTCGGCTGGCACATATCGCCTGTGGCAGACATCCGCGACCGCCTCGACGAGCGGCCGCAGGATGTCGATGTGGAAGTTGGAGTCGACTCCCTGCAGCATCGCCGCGGTGCGCTCCAGGCCCATGCCGGTGTCGATGTTGCGGCTGGGCAATGGACGGAGGTTGTCGGGCGGGGCGCCGACGCGGTTGAACTGCGTGAAGACGAGGTTCCAGATCTCCACGTCGCTGCCATCGGGCATGCGATAGAAGATTTCGCTGCATGGGCCGCACACGCCGTCGGGGCCCTGCGAGGGCGCGCCTGCCGGCCAGAAGTTGTCGTCCTCGCCCATCCGCGTGATCCTGGCGGCGGGCACCCCGATCTCCTCGGCCCAGATGCGGAAGGCCTCGTCGTCGTCCTGGTAGACGGTCACGGAGAGTTTGTCGGGGGCGATGTCGAGCCAGTTTTTCGCGGTCAGAAACTCCCAGGCCCACTGGATCGCCTCGCGCTTGAAGTAGTCGCCGAAGCTGAAGTTGCCGAGCATTTCGAAGAAGGTGTGGTGCCTGGCCGTGCGGCCGACGTTGTCGATGTCGCCGGTGCGCAGGCACTTCTGGCAGGTGGTGGCCCGGGTGAACTCGAGCTTGCACTTGCCGAGGAAGTGGTCCTTGAACTGATTCATTCCCGCGGGCGTGAAGAGCACGGAGGGGTCCCACCGCGGCACGAGCACGTCACTGGGGCGGCGGATGCAGCCCTTCGACTCGAAAAAGGCGAGATAAGCCTCGCGAAGTTCATCGGCCTTCATGTCGCGTGCGACTCCGAGGGATCCCTGGCGGTACGGTCCGAACCCGGGGCACTATACACGCAAACGGCCGCCGGCCGGCAGGCGGCGATCAGGCCCACCACGGCTCGGCCGGCACGAATCGGAAGACGACTCCGCCCACGGGCGGCCGCTTGGGTCGGTCGCTCGTGGGCGGATGAATCAGCCGATGTGTCGTGGCGTGGATGCGTCGACTATTCGTCGTCGCCTTCGGTCTCGTCGGCGTCGTCGCCGGCAGCGGCGACGCCCTCGACGGCGATCACGGGCTCCTTGCTGGCGAGGATCTTCTCCCGCAGTTCCTGGGCCACCGCGGGATTCTCCTTGAGGAACATCCGTGCCTTCTCGCGTCCCTGGCCCAGGTGCACTTCGCCATATCGCAGCCACGTGCCGGTCTTGTCCACGAGTTTGGCCGCCACGGCCAGGTCGAGCAGGTCTCCCTCGATGCTGATGCCGTTGGCGTGCATCATGTCGAACTCGGCCACGCGAAAGGGCGGCGCCACCTTGTTCTTGACGATCTTCACCCGGACCCGCTGCCCCACCACGTCCTCGCCGTCCTTGAGCGCGCCGATCCGGCGGACGTCGACCCGGCACGAGGCGTAGAACTTCAGAGCCTTTCCGCCCGGCGTCGTTTCGGGACTGCCGAACATCACTCCGATCTTCTCGCGCAGCTGATTGATGAAGATCACGGTGGTCTTGGCCTTGGCGATGCAGCCGGTGAGCTTGCGCATGGCCTGGCTCATGAGCCGTGCCTGCAGTCCCACGACCGAATCACCGATTTCACCCTCCAGCTCCTTCTGCGGCACGAGCGCCGCGACGGAATCGACCACGATGATGTCGACGGAGTTGCTCTTCACGAGCAGTTCGCAGATCTGGAGCGCCTCCTCGCCGCTGGTCGGCTGGCTCACGAGCAGGCTCTCCAGTGAGATCCCCAGTTTCTTCGCCCAGCTCGGGTCGAGGGCGTGCTCGGCGTCGATGAACGCCGCGATCCCGCCGGCCTTCTGCGCCGTGGCGACGGCGTGGAGGGCGAGCGTGGTCTTGCCGCTCGATTCGGGGCCGAAGATCTCGACGATCCGCCCCCTGGGAAAGCCCTTGCCGCCGAGTGCGAGATCGACCGAAAGGCTTCCCGACGAGATGCCCTCGATCGGCGCCTGGGCGTTGGAACCCAGCGGCATGATCGAACCCTCGCCGAACTCCTTTTCGATCTGGGCGAGCGTGTTCCGCAGGGCGGTGTTCGTCTCCAGGAACGAGGCTCCGCCCTTCGTACCACGCCGCTTGTCGGCCGTCTGGCGCGATTCCGCCGGCTTCGATTCCGAGTGTTTCTTTGCCATCCGACCGTTGACTCCTGCCGTTGCCATCACCATGGCGATAGTCTCCCTCGCTTCCCGGCACGTCGTCGGGGTGGTTGCTTCGCCACCATGAATCGAGCGATTTGCCGCGGAACCGTACACTGAACGCGGGTATACTATCGGCTGGGCCCCGGGCTGGCAAGCAGAATTTCTGGACGCCCGTACACTCTCCGCAATCGGCCGAAAAGTGTGCTTCAGCCCGCGGCGCCGAGGCCGGGCCGCTCCGCCAGGGTCGCGGTGTGGAGCGACCCGTCGGTGACCCGGAAGATGCCGGGAATCCTCTCCTCCCATCCGCGGTTCGCCTCGGGCACGTATTGCCGGGCGTTCGCCTCCAGGCCGGCGACTCCCGGCACCCAGGCGGCGATTCCTGCCGAGTGGACGAGGGCTGCCCCCGGGCAGGTGAGGTCCTGCACGCAGACGAACATGTCGTGTCGGGCCGCTGCCGCCGCCATCAGAAGGCTGTGGGACTGGCCCTTGCAGGCTTTGAGTGCCACGCCCGTGTAGCCGAGGTCGCGGGCCATCAGGAGGCTCTCGAGGTCGGTGAGCGACTCATCGATCACGATCGGCCGCAGGTCCGCCGCGGCGTGCATGTCGTTCCGCGGGAGCGCGGCGAGATCGCGGGCCGTCGGCTGCTCCACATAGAGGATGCCCGCGAGGCATTCCGGCGACGCGGTCCGCACCCGCTCGAGGTATTCCAGCACGTAGGCCACGTTCGGGCAGCGCTCGTTGAAGTCGACGCAGTACCGCCAGGCGGCCTCCGGTCGCGTCCCGCGGGCGATGCGGTCGACGGCGAGCGTTCGCTCCACGTCCCAGTCGAGTGATTCGCCCTGGAGTTTGATCTTGATGTTCCAGAGCCCGTTGAACCGGATCCATTCGGCGAGGGTGCGCGGCAGGCCGTCGTGCGGCACGTTCGCCGCTTCGGCATCGGCGTCGGTAAGTGGGTCGCTGCCGCCCACGGAATGAAACATCGGCACCGTGGCGGCGGGCGTGGCGCGAACCACGGCCTGCAGGTCGACCCCCGTGAAGTCGCGGCCCAGATAGCGGGAGAGGTCGTGGCCGACGAGCTCCGGGGAGAGCGTGAGGAAACTGCTGCGGGCGAGCGCCTTCCCGCAGGCGTCGTGGAGGGCCGCATCGAAAGGACTGGCCGCCACGAGCGTGGCGAGTTTCGGGATCGGCACCGCGAGGTGCAGCCGCGCCGACTCCGCACGGGCCGCCGCCAGGAATTCGGGCTCGAGCAGATGCCAGAACTCGAGGGGATGGGCCGACTCGGTGCAGCTGCGCACGATGCCCGCGATCCGCTCCGCGAGGGCCCGCATCGCCTCGAGCGTCGAGTCGTACGGAAGATCGCGCGCCGGGAACGCCCACACGTTTCCCAGGGGCATCGCTCCGACGCCCGTCGCGCGGTGGCCGTCGCGGGTTTCCACGTCGATCGCGACCTCCGTGATCGTGGCCCTGTCGACCGGCACGCCCCCGAACTTGTACGGCGTTCGGTAGCGATACTCGCGGAACTCGGTCCGCACGTCCCGGACGCGCAGGCCGAAGCCCGGTCCGGCGGCGGTCATCGTGCCTCCCCTGACGGCGAGCCCGAGCGTCGTCGCGGAAGCGGCCAGCAGCCTGCGGCGTGAAACACGATGCATGGCGTCGGCATCACCCGTTAGAAGGAGAGCATCTGCTTGTAGTCGGCGATGCGGCGGTCGAGGTCGCCGCGGTCGATGCTCGCGAGGCGGTCGAGGCTGAAGTCCTCGACCGTGAAACTCGCCGTGATCACACCGTAGGCGAGGGCCTCCTTGAGGGACTGCGGGTCGAAGCGGCCGAGGGACGCGAGGTGCCCCATCATGCCGCCCGCGAAACTGTCACCGGCGCCCGTCGGGTCGAGCACCTGCGGTGTCGGGTAGGCGGGCATGACGTACATCTCGTGCTCGCTGAAGAACATCGCGCCGTGTTCGCCCTTCTTGATCACGACGAACTTCGGCCCCATCTTCCGCACGGCATGGCCGGCCCGCACGAGGTTTTCATCCTCGGCGAGGAGCTTGGCCTCGGAGTCGTTGAGCACGAGGCCGTCGATCCGGCGAAGCAGTTCGCCGAGCTCGTCGCGCTGGATGTTGATCCAGAGGTCCATCGTGTCGGCGACGGTGAGCTGCGCGGCCGGCACCTGGTCGAGCACCGAGAGCTGCGTCGTCGGCGAGGAGTTGCCGAGGAACACGAACTTCGCCTCCTTGTGGCTGCCGTTGAGCTTCGGCTTGAACTCGCCGAACACGTTGAGGTGCACCTCCAGCGTCTCGCGGTCGTTCATGTTCGGCAGGTAGCGGCCCCGCCAGCGGAACGTCTTGCCGCCGGGGATGACCTCGATCCCCGACGTGTCGATCCCGCGGGCCGCGAGGAACCGCGTGTGCTCCTGCGGCCAGTCCTCTCCGACCGTGCCGAGCATCTTCACCGGTGAGAAGAAGCTCGCCGCGTACGAGAAGAAGACGCAGGAGCCGCCGAGCACGTCGTCGCGGCGGGCGGTGGGGGTTTCGACGCAGTCGAGCGCGACGCTGCCGACGACGAGCAGGGGCATGTGGGGTATCCAGGAGTGGGTGGGATCGGCGACATTATGGGCCCCGGGCATCGAATGAGAAATCCCCGCCCCACTCCGGAGCCACCACGGATGCTTCGACCACTGGTGCTGTGTGCCGTCGCCCTCCTGCCCGCCATCCTCCACGCCGACGACTGGCCGCAGTGGATGGGACCGAGCCGCGACAACGAGTGGCGCGAGGACGGCATCCTCGACGACTTTCCCGCGGAGGGGCCGCGCGTGCTGTGGCGCGTGCCGATCGCGGGCGGCTACGCCGGGCCGGCGGTGGCCGGCGGCCGCGTGTTCGTCACCGACTACGTCACCGACGCCGACGTGAAGGTGGCGAACTTCGAGCGGAAGACGTCCACGGGCAGCGAGCGGGTGCTCTGCCTCGACGAGGCCACGGGGAAGATTCTCTGGAGGCACGAGTATCCGGTCACCTACACGATCGCGTATCCGGCCGGGCCGCGGTGCACGCCCACCGTCGATGGCGAGAGCGTCTACACGCTCGGTGCCGAGGGGAATCTCTTCTGCTTCGAGGCCGCGACCGGGAAGGTCGTCTGGTCGCGGGATCTGAAGAAGGACTACGCCACGAAGGCGGCGCTCTGGGGATGGGCCAGCCATCCGCTCGTCGACGGCGACCGGCTGATCTGCATCGCGGGCACCGACACTGCCCACGCCGTCGCCCTCGACACGCGCACGGGCAAGGAGATCTGGCGGGCCGGCAGGGCTCCCGAGCAGGGCTACGTGCCGCCGTCGATCATCGAGGCCGCAGGCGCGCGGCAGCTCGTGCTCGTGAAGCCCGACGGCGTCTACGCCGTCGAGCCGGAGACGGGAAGGCTCCTGTGGGAGACGGCGTACGGCGCCGACAACGGGTCGATCATCATGACGCCCGTGCGGGTCGGCGAGCACCTCTACATCGGCGGCTACCAGAACAAGAACCTGCTGCTGAAACTGAAATCCGACGCGCCGGGCGTCGAGGTCGTGTGGCGCAACAAGCCCAAGCAGGGCATCTCCGCCGTGAACGTGCAGCCCTTCGTGGCCGACGGCGTCGTCTACGGCTTCCACGAGAACGGTGAACTGCGGGCCATGCGGGTCCCCGAGGGCGACTTTGCCTGGCGTGGCGGCGGGCCCCTGGGCGAACGGCCCCAGGGCTCGGGAACCGCGTTCATCACGCGGCACCGCGACCGGTTCTTCCTGTTCACGGAAACGGGCGACCTCGTGATCGCGAGGCTCTCCCCCGCCGGCTACGAGGAACTCGGCCGGGCGCACCTCGTCGAACCGACGAACGTGGCGTTCGGCCGGCCCGTGGTGTGGTGCGCACCGGCCTACGCGAACCGCTCGATCGTCGTCCGCAACGACGCGGAGATCATCCGCGCGTCGCTCGCGAAGTGACGCGGCGCCGGGCCGCCGCCGCGAAGAGAACTCCGCAGGCGGCGACCACGAGCGCGGATGGCTCGGGCACGATCACGGTCTTCCACGCGAGGCCGTAGGTCTCGGCGGTCACGGGAGTCGCACCGGTGTCGTAGACCATGCTCGGCAGCGACACGCGGAGGCCGTAGAGCCCCGCGCCGGGGAGCGTGAATCTGAGGAACTCGGCGTTGTTGTAGAGGCTCGACGATTCCGCCACGAGCGTGTCGAACGCGCCGTTGACCACGCTCCACACCTGGAGGTCGAGATTCGCGAAGGCGGATCGCGTGCCGGTGTCGGTGGCGTTCGAGAACGAGCCCTGCGTGAACCAGTCGAGGGCGACCCGCAGCTCGGTGGAGGAGGCGAGCGTCGCTGAGAACGCGTAGTCGGCGTGGCTCCCGACGCCGATCGAGCCCAGGTCCCAGCCGCTCGAGCCGATCGTGCCGCCCGACGTGCCGGACAGGTCGCGGGTGTCTCCGAGGATGTAGGTCCGGGCCGCTGCATCGAGATCGAGGGCCCCCGCGCCGGTCGCATAGTCGAGCGCCTGCGTCGTCCGCAGCACGCCGCCGGTGGTCGCCTGGCCGTTGTTCCAGCCGTCGGTCTGGGCGGAGGTGGCCATCAGGACGGCCTTCACGACCCGCGCATCGAGTGCTGCTTGCGGCATCCACCAGCTGTTCTTGGCGGCATCTTTCATCAGGGCCACGCCGCCGGCCACCGTCGGCGACGCGAAGCTCGTGCCGTCCATGTTCACGAAATACCTGTTGGTCGGCGGAGGGGTCTGCGTGAGTTGCGTGAGGGGCACGAGGCCGCCCGTGGGCCCGAGATAGGCTGCGAGATAACCCTGCTCGCCGGGCGCGGCGATGTCCACCGCCGCCCGCACGCCCGTGAGCGTGGCATTCGTCGCGGGGTTGTAGAAGTCGACCGCGCCCCGCGATGAGAAGTCGGAGGGCGTGCGGAAGTTCGTGCCCCCCACGCTGCCGACGGTGATGCCGTTGTAGACGTTGCCGGGGGCGCTCACGGGATTCACGTCTCCGTTGCCCGCTGCGGCGACGAACGTCACGGTCGGGTTCTGGAACGCGAGCGCGTCGACCGCGACGTACTCCGGCTCGGTCGTCGCCGGATCGTAGCCGCCGAAGCTGCTGTTGATCACGTCGCAGGCCGTGCCGCTGATCCCCTGGAAGAACTGCCGGTAGACGGACACCGTGGAGGCGGGTGTCGTGTCGAACGATCCGACGCTGGTCGTGCTCGTCGAATAGGCGGTCGCGATCGCGCCCGACCAGAGCCGGGCACGAGGGGCCATGCCCATGCCGGTGTAGGAGTAGCCGGCGGGGACGGTTCCCGAGGCGGCCACGTATCCCGTGCCGGCGAGGACATGGCCCACCATGGTCGCGTGGAAGTCGTACTCCCCGGCGACACCGGTGCCGGCGACCTTCCGCTCGACCGCGTTCCCCAGCCCGAGCCCCGAGCGGTCGAACACCTCGTGGCCGTCCCACACGTATCCGGCCTCGATGTTGCCGATGACCGTCGAGCCGCCGTAGTAGCCGCTCGAGTAGAAGATGTCGGCCCCGACTTCGCCGTTCACCCAGGCATAGGGCCCGGAGGGATACGGCCCGGCGACATACTCGCCGCGGGCGAGGGTCGTCGCGGTCTCCGCGTGACACGCGTCGGGGAGTTGGCAGGCTGCGGCGAGAAGCACCGCGAGCATCGCCAGTGGATACGGCAGCGGCCGGATGCCTCCGCATCCGCAGACCGGTCCCGCTCGGTCGAATTCCCTCATGAGCGGCGCCGCAATGGTGATCCTTGCCCCTGCCAAAACTGTAACTCAGCCTTCCACGACTGCAAAGAAAAAGTCGTGAATGCCGGTTATGTCGTGCGGGAAGGGCTCTGGAGGTTGGGTCGCCGGCTTCGGGCTCCCCATATCCCGTCGCCGGACGTTCGCCTTCGCCCTCCAGGCTTCGGCTCACTCGGATTTGCCTGCGCTGGCGGGAGCGCCTCCGCTTGGCCATCCATGGCTCCGCTGGTCAAATACGCCGGCTCCCGGGACACGGGGAGCCCGAAGCCTCCTCAACTGGCTCGACTGGAAAACGGGGAGGCGGCCGAGGCGGTCGGTGCGATGCGGAAGAGCCGACGGGCAGATACGCGGCTTACTCACAGCGCACCATCCCAGTTGAGAAGGGACTAGCGATCGCCCTCGGCGATGGAGCAGCGTCCGCCGGCTTCGACGCCGGGTTGGGCGAGCTGAGCCAAGCACGCAACCCTGACGCTACCCGCACAGCGGCAGCGCGCGGGCGAGGCGAGCGAGTGATTTTTCGCGGCCGAGGATCGCCAGGCAGTCGTAGAGGCCCGGGCCGACGCTCTTGCCCGTCACGGCCACGCGGATCGGGTGGATGAGGTCGCCGATCTTGAGGCCGGCCGCGTCCGCGATCCCCTTGCAGGCCGCTTCGATTTCGGCCGGATGGAACACATCCACTCCGCCGAGCACGGCGATCGCCCGCTCGAGCAGCGGCCGCACGCCCGGCTTCGCCAGCCGCTGCTTCACGGCCGCATCGTCCATCGGCGGCTCGTCCACGAGGAAGAAGTCGGCATAGCCGAGGATGTCGCCGGCGACCTTCAGCCGTTCCCCCGAGGCCTCGATGACGCGGCGCACCGTCGCCACGGCCTCCTCCGGGGGTGGTTCGGCCACGAGCCTCGCCCTCACGAGGAAGGGCAGCATGAGGCCGAGCTTCTCGTCGGTGGTGAGTCGGGCCATGTAGTGATCCTGCACGGCCCAGAGCTTCTTGGGGTCGAAGCTGGCGGGCGAGGAATTGATCCGCTCGAGTGTGAAATGCCTCACGAGGTCGTCGCGCGAGAAGAACTCCGTCTTGTCGTCGAGGGACCATCCGAGGAGCGCCATGTAGTTGTCGATGGCCCACGGCAGGTAGCCCACCTCGCGGTAAAAATCCACGATCACGGGGTTGAACGTGTCGGCGTCGGCCGCCAGGCCGATCCGCTCGGCGATCCGCTGCCCGTGCTCCATCACCTGCTTGAAGTCGTGGTTCTTGAGGTATTGCGACAGCTTCCGCTTGGAGAGTTTCGTACGGCTGCCGGGCTCGGCCACGAGCGGCAGATGCGCGTATGCCGGGAGCGGGTAGCCGAGCGACATGGCGATGAACGCCTGCCGGGGGGTGTTGGAGAGGTGCTCCTCGGCGCGGATCACGTGCGAGATCGCGAAGTCGTGGTCATCGACGACGCTCGCGAGGTGGTAGAGGCACGAGCCGTCGGCCCGCTGGATCACGTGGTCCTGCTCCCGCTCCCACGCGAATTCCACGCGACCACGGACGGCGTCGTGGATCACGAGCGTTCCCTCGCGCGGCATCTTGAGCCGCACGACGCTGGTCCGCCCCTCCGTCGCGAACCGTGCGGCCGCGGCGTCGTCGAACGCCGCGAAACGGCGGCTGTAGAGATACGGTTTGCCGGCGGCCTGGGCGGCCTTTCGCTCCTCGTCGAGTTCGTCGGGGCGGGCGAAGTCGCGGTAGGCATGGCCCGAGGCGAGGAGCCGCTCGACCGCGGCCCCGTGCCCCGCCGCCCGCTGCGACTGGAAGTAGGGGCCGTGCGGTCCGCCGACGCCGGGGCCCTCGTCCCAGTCGATCCCGAGCCAGCGCAGCCCCGAGAGGATCGGCGCGAGTGCCTCGTCGACGTTGCGCTCGGCGTCCGTGTCGTCGATGCGAAGGATGAACTGCCCGCCGTGCTTGCGGGCGAAGATCCAGTTGAAGAGCGCCGTGCGGACGCCGCCGATGTGGAGGTAGCCGGTGGGGCTCGGCGCGAACCGGGTGCGGACGGTCATGCTGGGCGGGGGCGCTGGGAACTCGGCTCAGGCGGCCCGGTTCATCCGGGCCAATTTTCGGAGCCGCTTGCGTTCGGCCTTCGAGAGGTGCCGCAACTCGTGGGCATCCTCGACGTCCGAACCGTCAGTGTAGCCGCTCACGGCCGCCGCGGCGGTCCGCCAGTCGGGGGTCGCGCCCCGATCTTCCTCCTGTGATGCGGCATCCGCGTCGACGACGGGGCGTGCCGCCGGCGCAGGCTGCGCCCCGGGCTTCACGGGCGTTGCCGGCCGGCCTGCTTCGCCGCGGGCCTCGCGGATCACCGAACGGGCCGCCGCGAGCATCGCGATCACGACGAAACCACAGCCGGCCACCCATGCCGCCATGGCCGCTCCGGGGTGGATTCGCTCGTCGGGCGCGAGCCAGGCGGCGGCGGCCGCGGCAGCCCACGCGGTCCAGGCCGCGGTGAGTGTGCTGCCGACGGCGACCCTTTCGTGGAGCGAGAGCACCGCCCACGCGGAGACCGTGCCGAGCAGCGTGGCGGCGACCGCCACCCACCAGCCGAAGCCGGCGGGGCCGAAGGCGATCCCGGTGGCTTCGACGAAGATCGTGCCCACCACGCGCCCCAGCGGCATGTGGGCCGCGAGCGAAGCGACGAGCAGCAGGCACGCCATCGCGCCCCACGCCGGGGCCCGGCCCTGGCGTGCGCCGCGTCGATGCCGCCGCATCGACTTCACGACGACCGCGATCATGGCCGCGAACAGGAGCTGCAGCTGCGCGAGCCATCCGACCAGTGACGACGCAGTCGCCGGGTCGATGCAATCCCTTACCGCCGCCATGGAGTTTGCGAAACGCGGCCCGGTGAACCGGCCGAGCGCGGCGAGGATCGGGGCATGGAAGCCCAGTGCCAGCACCGTCCCCACGACGACGACGAGCGCGGCGGCGACTCCGGCGAGCCCCGCCAGCGAGGTCGGCAGGAGGGCCGCGATCGCAGGCTGACGCTCCGGCAGGGCCTGTGGTGCGTAGTCGGCGGGCGCGCGTGCGACGCCGCGGCGATCGCGCCAGATTCCACGCGACAGCCACGCCGGCCAACGGGGCAGGCGGACCTGCCCCCGGCGATCTTTTTCCGAACTCGACATGCGTTGTGAAGACCCGTCCCTGGATCCGCCCCAACTCGTCCGGGTTTTCCGTGTTCTGCAGGGCGGCGTGGATGAGGTCGGCGATTTCCATCATTTCCTCCTCTTTCATGCCGCGGGTGGTCATGGCCGGCGTG
>RFPF01000170.1 GCA_009926295.1 Planctomycetia bacterium | reverse complement strand
CACGGGCGTGAGCATCGCCGACATCGGCGAGATCGGCGACATCCTCCACACCGCCTTCGCAACGGCCGCGGCCGTGCGACCGGGGCTCGCAGAGGCCCCGGCCCGCCAAGTCGCCTGACCGCAAGGAGATGAACGTCATGATCTGGTCCGTGCTCGCGCCCCGCCGCCACGGTGCCCGAAGGATCGCAGCGAACGGCCGCCCCGCTCTGGCCCTGCGCACCAGCGCCCTCGCGACCCGCCGCCTCCACCTCGGCTGCGGTATCGAGAGCCTCGGCCACGGGGCGAAGGTGCTCGCCGGCTGGACCAACGTCGATATCGAGGGGGACGGCATCCGCACGTTCGCCTGGGATCTCACCGACGCCTTCCCACTCCCCGATGGCTCGATCGACTTCATCTACTCCGAGCACTTCATCGAGCACGTCTCGCTCGCCAGCGGCGCAGCACTGCTGGCCGAGTGCCGCCGGGTGCTCGGGCGCGGGGGCGTCGTGCGGCTGAGCACTCCCGACCTGCGGGTGCTCACGGAAAAATACCTCGCCGGCGACGTTCGTGAATGGCACGACATGGGCTGGGAGCCCGCCACGCCCTGCGACCTTCTGAACGAGGGTCTCCGCAACTGGGGCCACTGCTACGTCTACGACGAGCCGAAAATCGTAGCCGTGCTCCGTGCGGCCGGATTCGTCGACGTGGCCCGTCAGCGCTGGGGGCGATCGGCCCATGAGTCGCTCACGGGCCTCGAGACGCGGCCGGATCACGGGGATCTCATCGTCGAGGGGCGTGTTTGAACGCCCATGAGTTTCTACGCGCCCGACGAGCTTGCGACGCTGGGCCTCCGCTCCTGCGGCGAGCACGTGCTCATCTCGCGGAAGGCGTCGCTCTACAACGCCGGCGCGATCGAGATCGGCAGCCATGTGCGGATCGACGATTTCTGCGTGCTCTCGGCGGGTGCGGGCGGCATCACGATCGGCAGCTTCGTGCACGTCGCGGTCTACGTGAGCATGATCGGGGCGGGCCGGATCACACTCGGTGACTACTCGTGCCTCTCCGGACGCGTGTCGATCTATTCGAGCAACGACGACTACAGCGGCATTCACCTGACCAACCCGATGGTGCCGGATCGCTACCGGGGCGTCGTGTCGGCCGACGTGGTCGTCGGGCGTCACGCCCTCGTCGGCGCCGGATCGGTCGTGCTGCCGGGAGTCACGATCGGCGAGGGCGCGGCGATCGGCGCCATGTCGTTCGTTCGCGGCGACTGTGCGCCGTTCGGTATCCATGCCGGCGTCCCGGCCCGGTTGATCAAGGCCCGCAGCCGCCGGCTGCTCGACCTCGAGGCGCTCCATCAGGCCGACCTCCGCCGGCAGGGAGGTGCTTGATGGCCGTGCCTCTCGTGTCGGTGTGCATGGCGTCGTACAACCACGCGCCCTTCATCCGCGCCGCGGTGGAGAGCGTGCTGGCTCAGACGTTCACCGACTGGGAGCTCGTGATCACCGACGACGGGTCGAGCGACGGCACGCTCGCCGCTCTCGACGGGATTACCGACGAGCGCGTGAAGACCGAGGCCTTTCCCGAGAATCGTTCAGCCTGCGTCGCCCTCAACCACTGCATCCGCCGGGCCCGCGGCCGGTTCATCGCGGTGCTCAACTCCGACGACGCCTGGATGCCTGAGAAGCTCGCCAAGCAACTGGCCGTCATGGAGGAGCAGCCACGGACCGCGGCGGTGTTCACGCTGGCGAGTGTGATCGACGAGCGCGGCGCCAGGGTGGCGTCCGACCACCCGCTGGAGCGGACGTTTGCCCAGCCCAACCGCGACCGGGCCGAGTGGCTGCGGAGACTGCTTTTTGGTGGCAACTGCCTCTGTCACCCGAGCGTGCTCGTGCGGTCGGAGGTCTATCGTGAGGTGGGCTTGTATGACGAGTGCATGGCCCAACTGCCCGATTACGACATGTGGATCCGCATCTGCCTGCGGCACGACCTCCACGTACTGCAGGAGCAACTCACGCTCTTCCGCCTGCTCGATCATGAGCGCAATGCCAGCGGCAATCGGCCCGATGTGCGGGTGCGGTGCGCGACGGAGAACATGCTGATCTGCCTGAAGACGTTTCGCGAATGGCCCGGTGAGATGGCCGCCATGCTGCGTGCGGCGACAGCGTCGCCGGCCCCCGGGCCGAATGAGTCGGCTGGGGGGCCGCTGGCGACCATGCTCGCCGAGCCCGGCGATAGCGTGTTGCCCTATGGCATGCGGGCTGCGCAAATCCTCTGGATGTACGAGCAGTTATCCGCGAGCGACGACTGGCGGGCGTGCCGGCAGTTCATCGCCCGAACGGGCGTCTATGATCCATTCAGCGTTCGGGTGGAGGAGGCAGACGGAGAGCAGTTGGAGGGATGCGGATCGCAGCCTGTCGTTCCACCGCAGCGCTGGTGGCGGAGGCTGGTCGGCGGCTCGCGGTAACGCGTTCGCCGTCTCGCCACGCCAGCGCCCGAGAAACCTGTGGTATCTGAGGACGGAACGGGTGCGGCCATCGGTCTGGCGTCTCGGGCCGATCCGTTCCTATAACCCGGAGTCCGTCCTGGCCCCCGGAGGATGTCGATCATGATTCGGCAGCTCATGCGTCGGTTTCGCCCGCGAAGCGAGGTGGCTGCACAGCACGCATTCATCGAGCGCTGTGCATGCTGCGGCGGCACTGAGTTCGAGAGCCACGCCGTGCTCTGGCCCGACCTCGTCCGGGAGTGGAAGCTCTCCGCTGCCGAGGCCGCGTACATCGACCGGCAGCAGGGCACCGCGTGCCGCGGATGCCACTCGAGCCTGCGTTCGATCGCCCTGGCGACCGCCATCATGCGATATGCCGGTTTCACGGGCACCTTCGCTGCCTGGGTGCGTTCACCTGCCGCCGGGCGGCTGGCGGTGCTCGAACTCAACGGCGCGGGAAACCTGACGTCGTTCCTCCGCCACCTCCCCGGCCACGTCGAAAAGTCGTATCCCGAGGTCGACATGCTGGCGATGCCGTTTGCCGACGGGGCGTTCGACCTCGTGGTGCATTCCGACACGCTCGAGCACGTGCCCGATCCGGTGCGCGGGCTCTCCGAATGCCGCCGGGTGTTGCGATCCGGCGGTGCCTGCTGCTTCACGGTGCCCGTCGTTATCGGGCGGACATCCCGCTCCCGGACCGGCCTGCCGCCGAGCTTTCACGGCGCACCCCGCGCGAACATGGCCGACTACCGCGTGGAAACGGAGTATGGTGCCGATGCCTGGACCCACGTGATCGAAGCGGGCTTCAGCGAATGCCGTATCGTGGCCGCAGAGCATCCTTCGGCACTGGCCTTCACGGCCGTTTGGTAGTTTTCGTCATGGAGACAGAACAGCCGCCTGCGACGCCTCTCGCCACTACGGGCGAGCGGCTCATGACCGACAACCAGACCGATACCGCGATCGAGCATCTCCACCGCTACGCCCTGGCGTGCGATCTCGCCGCCGGTCTCGACGTGCTCGATATCGCCTGCGGTGAGGGCTACGGGTCGAACCTGCTCGCCGGATGCGCCAGGAGCGTCGTGGGAGTCGATGTCGCAGCCGATGCAGTCGCCCATGCGTCCATGAAATACCGGCGTCACAACCTCCGCTACGCACATGGGTCGGCCACGGCGGTACCGCTGCCGGACGACGCGGTCGATCTCGTGGTGAGCTTCGAGACGATCGAGCACCTGCGGGAGCACGATGAGATGCTCACGGAACTGCGCCGTGTGCTGCGGCCGGGCGGGCGGGTGATCATCTCATCCCCCGACCGCCGCTACTACAGCGAGGCCACGGGTCACGTGAACCCCTTCCATCTCCGGGAACTCTCCTGCGACGAGTTCCGGGAACTGGTGGCCAGATTTTTTCCCCACTCCAGGCTGCTTCGGCAGCGCATCGTGCAGGGCTCGTTGATCGTGCCCGAGGGGGACGTCACAGGCTTCCTGGAATACCGTGGCGACTTCGCGGGCTTTTTCGGCCATCCGCTCCTTCAGGAGGCGATGTACGACGTGATCGTCGCCTCGGATGAGCCGCTGCCCGACTGGCCGCTCTCGCTGTGGAGCGGCTGTGCCACGCCGCCGGCGGCACCACCGCCCCCGGGCCGTGAAACTCCGGCGGTGTCGGCCCGGCCCGGTGTCCTGGCCAGGGTGGCCTGCGAGGTGCGCCGGATCATCCGCCAGGTTTCAGGCACCTGAAGCAGCTGGTCGTTCTCAAGCCGCTGTGCGCGTCGCCTGTCTCGTGGATTTCGCCGGATAGACGGAGCCATACGCGTCGTAATCGGCCCGATACACCTCGTGCACGCTCGCGAGCGTTTCCGGATCGAGGAATGCCTCTGCCGACGGCGTGCCCAACGTCTCGAGGGTTTCGAGGGTCGCGGGAACGGTCGCGGCGGCTTCGGGCCAGTGGCAGCGGGCTGACGCCGGGTTGTGATGGAAGGAATCGCTGAGTCCCCGGACGTCCACGTGGGGCAGGCAGAAGCGACACTCGAGGTCCCGCAGGCCCGCAGCCAAGAGCTCGAGGGGAATGTAGGCGTGCACGCGCGGGTCCTGGAGAGGCTCGAACTGGGGACGAAAGTGCGGGTCGATCGCACGCCCGCGGGCCTGCTCGTCGGCGAGAAACCGGAGGAATTGGCGAAAGCTGATTCCACGCTGCCCCCCGAGGCCGGACTCCATTTTCCAGCGATCGACGGTCGCACCGGCCGGCCACGCCGCTTCGTGACCCTTTCGCAGGAGATGCAGATAGCCACTCACGGCACGCCGGGCAGGATCGCGGATCACCTTGACGATGTATTTGCCGGCACGGGCCTGGCTGAAAAGCAGCTCGCATGACCTGCGGTAGTCATGAAGCGCGCAGAGCCGCTGTTCGCGGTAGTCGTGCACCCACCACGAGTGGGCGGTGGCTTCCTCGAGGAGGCCGTTGTGTTCGAGAAACCATTTGAGGACGGTGGTGCACCCCGCCTTCGCCGACCAGCAGACCGCGATCGGAAAGCCGGCCAGGAGGAGCGGGAGACACTGCCAGTCCCAACGTGGATCCAGTTGCGGCCGCGACGGCTCGGCGGCAGCAATGGTGGACGTCGGTTCGGCCACGATGGAACGGAGAACCGAGGAAAGACGACTCATGGCCGGCGCTCGTGAAAAAGCGGTGGGAACCACTCGCCGGCTTCATCGACGATTCGGCAGCGAATTCTTGAGAATCCGCAAAGCCGATGCAGATCGCAGCAGCAGTGCACCTCGCCCAGATCGCCCGCGCGTGCGCGGCGCGACGCGCCGTGCATCACACCCCCTCCCGGGTGTGGTGACTTCGGAGGCGAAAAGGGCTTCGCGAGGCCGCGCAAACTGGGCTGGGTTTCCTCGGTCGGCGTTTACTACTTTCCGGTCGAACGAGTCGGTTGGATCACGTGAGCCCGAGGGTTGTCATGCGAATCGGAACGATGATCGGCGACGCGGCGGAGCGAATCCCCCTGGCCGAGCGGGCGGTCAAACGCCTGCGCGCATCGTGCCGGGCACGGAAGAGTTCCAGGCGCACCGCGAACGCCGCCACCCAACGCGACGCCTACGCCGCGTGGGTGCGCGAGCACGATACGCCGACGGCGAGCGATCTCGCAGCGATGCGAGAGTCGGTCGAGTCGTTCGTCCATGCGCCGACGATCTCCGTGGTGATGCCGGTGTACAACACGCCTCACCAGATCCTCGAAGAGGCGATCGAGTCGGTCCGTGCCCAGGCGTATGAGCGATGGGAACTCTGCATCGCTGATGACGTTTCGACCGCTCCGCACGTGCGGGCGATCCTCGAGCGCTACGCCGCCGCCGACCGGCGCATCAAGGTGCTGTTCCGCACGTCGCGGGGGAACATCTCCACCACGTCGAACACCGCCCTGGAGATGGCGACCGGAGACTTCGTGGCGCTGCTCGACCACGACGACATCCTGCCACCCCACGCGCTGTATTGGGTCGCCGAGGCCATCAACCGCCGACCCGACGCGGCGATTCTGTATTCCGACGAGGACAAGATCGACGGTGACGGCCGCCGCTTTCACCCATATTTCAAGTGCGACTTCAACCACGAACTGTTTCTCGCCCAAAACCTGGTCTCACATCTGGGCGTCTATCGCCGCGACCTGATCGTGGGGCTGGGGGGATTCCGGTCGGAATACGACGGCTCCCAGGATCACGATCTGGCGCTGCGGGTCGTGGCCGCGGTCGGACGGGAACGGGTCGTGCACATCCCCCGGGTGCTCTACCACTGGCGGGCCGTGTCGGGCAGCACGGCCGTGTCGGTGGACGAGAAGCAATACAGCGTCGATGCCGCCCGTCGGGCCGTCGCCGCGCATCTCGCGGAGATCGGACGAGGTGGAACCGTCGAGGCGAGCCCCGACGCGCCTGGGTTCCACCGCGTGCGGCACCCATTGCCCGCCACCCGGCCACTCGTGTCGATCGTGATCTGCACGCGGGACCAGGGGCGGCTCCTGCGAACGGCGGTCGAGTCGATCACCTCGCGTTCCACGTATGACAACTACGAGATCATGATTGTCGACAACGGCAGCCGTGATCGGGCGACGCTCGCCACGCTGGCCGAACTCTCGCGGCACGGCAGGGTCACGGTCGTCCGCGACGACTCCCCGTTCAACTACGCGATGCTCAACAACAAGGCGGTCGGTCGATCCC
>RFPF01000169.1 GCA_009926295.1 Planctomycetia bacterium | reverse complement strand
AGAACCCGCCAGCGTCGGAACGCCGAAGTTGCCGACGTAGTTCGATGGCCCCATGTTGTCGGCGAGTTCTGTCTGCTTGAGCGTGTCGGACGGGCAGGAGTAGACCAGCAAGGGACGTGCGCTGACCGCAGTCGCGGAGGAGGAGATCACCGTGACCCTCGCGCTCTGAAGGCTGGCAGATGGCTCGCCATAGCGGGTCCAGGTCGCCTGGCTGAACGGGAGCCGGTCGTAGACCTCGCTCTGCTCCATGAAGGGCAGGATCACCGCCCCCCAGGCCGGGCAGCGGCCGTTGAATCGCCACCCCGTCAAGCCGCCGGAGGCGTTTCCATCGGCGATGAGTTCCTTGCTCAACACGATGCCCGCCGGAAACGCCTTGCGGGCATCGTGATGATTCTGCATCGCGACGCCGATCTGCTTGAGCTTGTTGCTGCAGGCGCTCCGCCGGCCCGATTCGCGCGTCGCCTGCACGGCCGGCAGGAGCAGGCCCACCAGCACGCCGATGATCGCGATGACCACGAGCAGCTCGATGAGCGTAAAGCCGCGGTGGCGCATGGCGTCAAGATCTTCCCGACAGGCTGAAGCCTGTCCTACGTGCGGCGGCGGAGGAGCCAGCCGGCGGCCACGACGCCGATGCCCGCGAGGGCGATCGCCCCCGGCTCCGGCACGACGATAACCTGCGCGGTCACGGAGAGCGTGTTGCTCGCCGCCTTGCCCGAGAGGTTGGTCGGGTCGCCGAGCGAGATCGTGAACGTGCGAGACTGCGTGCCGCTCGAAAGGAACGACGTCGGATCGACGGAGATCGAATATTGTCCGGACTGGCCGCCGGCAATGTTCGTGTAGGTGCCGAGATTCGTCGTGAACCCGCCCCCGGAGCCCGAGACGGAGAGCAGGGCGAGATCGGCCGTCAGGGCGGCCCCGCCCGCGCCGGCGAGATTGAAGATCTCGAAGAGACCCGTGCCGGAGCCGCTGTCCCATGAATTCGTGGCGTAGTTCCACGAGCCGAGGCTGATCGTCGTGCCGGTGAGGAGCGTGCCGGCCAGGCTCGACGTCGCATGATCGAGCACGGTCACGGTCGCGGCGGACGTTCCGCCGGCGAGGGCTGCGGTGCCGAGCGTGGCGTTCGTCACACTGCCGATCCCGGGCGTGAACGTGAAGCTGCCGCTGGTCAGGCCGGTGAACACGGCCGACCCGCTGCCAGAGTTGCCGGCCGTGATCCCGCTGCCGGAGGCAGGCGCGGGCGACAGGCCGCCCGAGAGCACGAGGCCGGTGAAGTTGATGGCATCGGGGTTCGTGCGGCCGGTGGCGTTATTCGTGACGGCGGCGGTGATCGTCGAGGAGCCGCCGACCAGGATCACGGCGTTGTTCGGCGTGGCCGCAAGGTCGTAGACCGCGGAGGGGATGAACGTGAGCGTCACGTTGTTGCCCGCGGCGCCGGCGACGAATCCGCCATTCCCCAGCGAGTTGGATCCGGAGAAACTCGTCGCGTCGATCTGGAGCTTGTCGGCGGCGAAGCCTGTGAGGCTGCCGGAGGTGGCGATCGCGAACTGCTTGCGGGCGGTGTTCGAGAAGTTCGGCACCGCGCCCACGGCGTTGCCCGCGGTGAGGCCGGTGATCGCGATTTTGAAGGTCGAACCGCTCGTGGCCGTCACGTCGAGCGTGTTGGTGACGTTGATCTGGTCGAATCCGGTGCCGGCCACGCCGTTCCAGTCGTTGACTTCCCAGAGATACGTGCCGCCCGGAGCCCAGGTCTCGCCCTGGACGGTCTGGCTGCCGGGAGAGTTGCCGGGCGAATGGATCGCGTTGGCACCGATCGTCACGGCGGTGTTCACCGTGCCGGTGCCGGAGAGCGTGCCCTGCGTGAGCGTGAGCGGCTTCGTGAGTGCGAAGCCCGCGTTGTACTTTAGCTCGGCCCCCGCGCCATTCACGATCACGCTCGCAGTGCTGTTGATCGAGCCGCTCGACGTCACGTGCAGCTGGCCGGCCGACACCTGCGTCGTACCGGAATACGTGTTGAGGCCGTTGAGCTGGAGGGTGCCGGAGCCGAGTTTCGTGAAGTTGATCGCACCGCCGATCACACTGGCGAAGTCGGTGCCCTGTGTCACGGTGTTCGAGCGGTCGAACGCGAGCGTTGCGGCGGCCACGCCAGTGATCGTGCTCGATGGCGAGAGCGCGCCGGTGGTGCCGCCGTTGCCGATCGTTACCGTGTTCGCGGCACTCAGATTCGTGGTGCCCGTGTAGGTGTTGTTGCCGGAGAGCCGCCAGCTCGTGCCGGCGGTGCCGAACGTCACGCCGACCTTTTTGGAAGTGTTGTCCTGGATGACCCCTTGAACTTCGCCGCCGTTCCCACCGCCAAGAGTGAGCGTGACGTCCGAGCCGGCGGCGGTCCGCGTGTTGAAGGTCGATGACGTGAACACCGGCGACTGCCCGCCATAGCCGCGCGCCGTCGCATTGGCTGACAAGGCAACCTGAAGACCGTAATTTCCATTGCCGAAAATCAGGCTCCCGCCTTCGAGCGAAATGCTGCCGAGTGGTGTCTGGTTGCCGGCGTTAAAGCCGAGATTCCCTCCCTGAACCCGGATCGCAGTGGTGGAATAATCCGATCCGTACAGCTGAAGTTCACCATTTCCCGTCTTGATGAGTGTGCCACTGGAAGTCGTGGTCTGCAGATTGACTCGCCCGGTTGAAATGCTGAACGTGGCCGTGCCGCCCAGCGTGAGCGGGACATACCAGCTATGTGTAAAGTTCGCAGTGTTGGAGAACGTGCCTCCGTTGATCAGCGTGATCGCTGCGGTCGAGGACCGGTTGATGGTGAAGGCGGTTCCGGTACTGATTGCCAGATTGCTGACGGTGATCGCAGGCAAAATGTTGTCGGAGTTGGTCGGGCGGGTCGTGCCGGAGAAGGTGATCGCCCACGTGCCGCTGGTAGTCGGCGCACCGCCGTTCCAGTTGCCAGTGGTGCTCCAGTTCGTGTCGCCACCGCCACCGGTCCAGGTGGTGGCGTTTTGGGCCTGGGCCGGTGCGGCCAGCGCGGCGAGGGCGATCGCGGCGGCCAGGGCAGCCCCGCGAACGACGCGGGTGGGGCGATGTCGAATGCGAGTCACACATACCGAAATGGACGCGTAAGGCATCGGAACGCTCCTGGGACGGTTCCCCGCCGGATTCCCGGGCTTTCCCAAAGAATCCACTCATCTCGCCAAACTAGGTCGCTGCTCCAAGACCCGGAATGAGATTTTTGGCACGACTTTTCCCGCAAATGGTGGCAAGCGATCTCATTGACGGAACCCCATCTTCTGCGTATGGTTTTCCATATGAAGACGACGCTCTCCATCAGCGAAGCCACGATGCGGGCAGTGAAGCGAGAGGCCGCCAGGCGGGGCCAGACGATGTCGGAACTGGTCGAATCGGCCTTGCGGCAGGCGCTCAGCGGCGCGAAGCGGGCCGGCAAACTGCCGCCGCTGCCGTCCTTCTCCAGCGGCGGCAGCCGCGTCGATGTCTCCGAGTACGACGTGATGGGGCGATAGCATGTTCGTGGTGGACACGAATGTGCTGATCTATGCCGCCGATCGTGACTCGCCCGACCACGATGCTTGTCGGAAACTCATCGACCAATGCCGCAGCCAGCAAGGGCCGTGGTATTTGACCTGGGGGATCGTCTATGAGTTTCTCCGGGTGACGACCCATCCTGCGATCTTCCGCCGTCCTTTTTTGGCCGGCGACGCCTGGGCGTTCCTGGAGGCCTTGTTCGCGTCTTCGGGGCTCGGGATGCTTACGGAAACCGAGCGGCACCTCCACGTTGCGCGGGAGGTGTTCGCCGAGATTCCTCGGCTGGCCGGCAATGTGGTGTTTGATGCCCACACCGCCGTGCTGATGCGCGAAAACGGTGTGCGCATGATCTATACGAATGATGGAGACTTCAATCGGTTTCCCTTCATCGACGTCCTGGATCCCGTGAAGCGCCGCACGTCCCGGTGACGGCAGATGCGGCGGCAGGGATGGCCATTCTGCCGAGCGTGCGGGAGGTCGTGACAGGCTGAAGCCTGTCCTACGCGGGTTGCGGACGCCGGGAGCGGCGAGCCCGGTGGCCGCGCCAGCGACTCGGCGACACGCCGTAGCGGCGCTTGAAGGCCACGCTCATGTACTCGGCGTGGCGAAACCCGCATTGACCGGCGATCTCCTCGAGCGGGAGGTCGGTGTCTATGAGCAGCCGCTCGACCCGGGCGAACTGCACCCGCACGATCTCCTCGTGCGGCGTCCGCCCGAGCTGCTCCACGAACTGGCCGTCGAGCCAGCGGCGACTCGCGCGGATATGTGCGGCCACGTCGCGCACGTGGATGCCCCGGGTGGCGTTTTCATGGATGAACTTCACGGCACGGCCGAGGATCGTGCCGTCGTCGCGCACCGGCAGGCGGGCTTCCCGTGGGCTTCGGGCGGAGCATTGCAGTGGCTGCCAGCCGGTGATCATCGCCGCACCTCCTTGTGCTGCGCCGCCGCGGTGACCATGGCCGGTTGCGCCGGCGACACCGCGACATCGATGTCGTCCACGTACTGGCCGCAGCGGGTCGCGACGTCCTGGTCTTCGTCGGGCCGATACTCCGTGAGGCAGTGGAGCAGCAGATACCGGGCCTTGGGCGGCGCCGTGACCGTCACCGTAAATCGCTGCCATGTGGCGGGGTCGGCATCGATGCGTTCGCGGACCTGTGCCGTCGCGACGGCGATGGGGTTTTTCTGGGCGGCCTCGAACTGCTCCCCCCAGTCGTCGCCGAGGTCACGGGGATTCGCGTCGGTGGCGATCGCGCTGATCCAACACATCCGCGGCTCACCGCGCCCCGCGCAGCCGTTGAAGCAGGCGGAGAAGTCGATTCGCACGTCGTGGGTGCCGGCCGCCGCCCGCAGCGACTCGAGGTCGATGACCCGCCAGATCTCCGAGGCTGCCCCTCGCCACGTCGCCCCCTGCGGTCCCGACGAAAGGAACTTGAGCATCTTCGAGCCCGACCGCGGCACGATACCGTGTTCCGCCCCCACCACGACCGTCTCGTCGCCGCTCCACACGTCGAGCCGATCCGGGATGAAACGCTGCTCCGGTGCCGGAGAGTGCTCGAAACCCTCTTCGTGGACGACAACGGCCGGCTGCCCCCGCCCGAGCATTCCCGAGTAGGCGAAGGCGAGCGACGTGACGACCGAGCCGATGCCGCAGCCGCCCACCACGAGCAGTGCGACGCCGACGGCGATCCCACTCCGCAGCCAGCGACCGCGGCCGACCTGGGCCGTGGGGGCCGTGATGTCGCCCGGGCTTGGCGATACCGAGGGCACGTCACCCGCGGCGAATTCGATCTTCGCCGCCTCATGCAGCACGCCGTGGAGCGCCGCCCGCCGCCAGAACTCGTGGCGGACGTCGAGCGACTCGAGGAGCGTCACTTCCAGCTCGGCAAGTTCGACGTCGTCGATCGTGCCGTCGAGCCAGGCTTCGATCAGGTGGTTCGTGCGATCATCCATCATGGGGTAGCTCCCGTTCCTTCCGCGGCGAGCTTCGCCGCCATGCAGTCACGCAGCGCGTCGCGGGCCTTGAGCAGTGCCGTGTTCACGCCCCCTGCCGTCCGCCCGAGAGCCGCCGCGATCTGGCCCGGGCCCTGCTCCAGGAAGTACCGCAGCCGGATCAACTCCCGGGCCCGCGGCGGCAGGTGTTTCAGGCACTCGAGCAGGAGCGGCAGTCGCTCCTGGCCGAGGTTTGGTCCGAGCTCCGCGACGGGAATCGACACTGTGAGCGACTCGACCACGGCCGGCGAAAACCGCTTCGCGGCTCGGCGGTTTTCCAGCACCTTGAGCCGCGCGATCGCGCAGGCCCAGGCGACGAAGTTTGTCTCGGGCTCGAAGTCGGCCGCCTTGGCCGTGACGGTCAGGAATGTTTCCTGCACCACGTCGTCGGCCGCGGCAAAGTCGCCGGTGAGGGCGATGGCGAACGCCCGCACGGCAGACTGGTGCCGGACGAATAGTTGCTGGACGCTGGCGACTGCTCGATCGCTCATTCTTTGGCTCCCAGAGGTATGACGCAGCCCCGCGAAAACTCACCCTCGGGGCTCGAGAGTGAGGTGGCAAACCCGTGGTGGCCCTCGGCTTGCGCCTCGGGATTCCCGAGGCCGTTTCCGGCTCCGACGGGTGAACGTGAGGTTTTTGGAACGACTTCCCGGAAATCGGCCCCGAAGTCGTGCGGGAGGCGGATAATCGTGGAGCCCCGGTCATCACCCCTGGCTTTCCCCGCCTGCCATCCCGCAACCGATCACGACATCCCATGACGTTCTGCTCGAAGACGGCCATTCTTTCGCGGGTGGCACGCCCGCTCCGCAGTCTCTGCATCCTGGCCACACTCGCGCCGTGGGCAGCTGCCATCCCCGAGGCCGCGGCGGCGCCCGGCGATGAGGTGGGGAAACAGGTCGATGTCGCGCCCGTGTGGGCCGGGCATCCGGTCGGCTTCGCGCTCTTCACGCACGGCGAGCGGCAGTACGTGGCGTTTTATGCAGCTGATCGGCACCTCACCGTCGCGGCGCGTGCGCTCGAGGGCGACGCGTGGGAGTTTTTCCGGTTGCCGTCGGAGCAGCCCGAGCCGCCACGATTCGGCCATCGGCAGACCTCGGCCGTGCTCGGCTGGGACAGCCACAACTCGATCGTGATGGCGGCCGACTCCG
>RFPF01000168.1 GCA_009926295.1 Planctomycetia bacterium | reverse complement strand
CATGCCCTCGAGCGGGCTGTGGGAGCGAGCGTAGGCATGGATGCCGAAAGCGAAGCGGACACGCAGAGAGCCAAGGCCTGGAGGGCCGAGGCGAACGTCAAGCGAGAGGGTCGGGCAGTCACGAGCCGGCGGGCACGCAGACATGACAGGCTGAAGCCTGTCCTACTTCAGCCGCTTGACGCGGAGGTTCTTGTAGTGGACCTCGCTGCCCGGGTCGTGGGCCTGGAGGGCGAAGGTTCCGGCGGAGAGTTTGCGCGTGCCCGTCACGCCCTCCGGCTCCACGAACTCGAAGAGCACGCGGCCGTCCACGATCACCGCCATCGCCTTCCCCTTCACGATCAGTTCCTGGGTGAACCAGGTGTCGTCGTTGGCCGGAGGAACGAAGTTTTTCACGACGTTGTATATGCTCCCTGTGCGCACGGGGTCCTTCTGCGAGTTGTTCACCTGCATCTCATAGCCCACGGTCGGCCAGCCGGTGTCCTGGAACTTCGTGTGGAAGAAGATGCCGGAGTTGGAGCCGGGCTTCGTCATCACCTCGGCCTTGAGGTGGAAGTCCTTGAACTCGGCCGGGCGCTCGGCGTCGGGGCCGACGTAGAACAGGTGGCTGCGGGGCCCGTGGCAGACGATCTGGCCGTCGGCCACCTTCCAGCTGTCCGCGTTCTCGCTGGCCTTCCACCCGGCGAGGCTCTTGCCGTCGAAGAGGGGCTCGAATCACGCCCAGCGACACGAGACCCGCGCCGAGCATGCACCGCACAAAAACGCCATACTTGCCGAAGATCATGGACAGTCTCCTGAGTTCGCCGCACTCCGTCGGGAAGGAAGCTCCGATCGCCACCGCGACCCCGAATCTCGAGCAGGATACGCCCCCGCCAGGCGTTTCGCCACCGGCCCCGCCACTGCTCGAAATCGACACCGACGTGTCGCTCGACGGCCGGCCGACGCCGGAGTGGCTGGTGGCGACGGCCGACGAACTCCGCGTGACGGCCGCAGGGCAGACGCTCCGCCGCCTGGCCCGCGGCACGGTCGAGGAGGTGCGCACGACCGCCGGCGTCGGGGGCGGCACGCTCCAGGTGCGGGTCGATGGCGACTGGATCGATCTGCTGCGCTATTCCAACGCGATGGCCACGCGGTTTCACAAGGTGGCCAGGGCCCTCGAACAGCCGGGAGCAGAGGCCGACTTTCTCGCCGTCGCCGACGACCTCGACCCGCCACGGTGCCCGTCGTGCCGCCTGCGGCTGACCACCAAAGACCAGGCCTGCCCCCGCTGCATGCAGAAGGGGCGGATCCTCAAGCGGGTCGGAGAGCTACTCGCGCCGTACACGCGCGGGGCGGTGATCCTCTGCCTGCTCACGTTCGTCGGCGTGGTCGCGGAACTCGTGCCGCCGAAGCTGCAGCAATACATGGTCGACAGCATCCTCACCCGCGGCTCGACCGCCGCCGATGCCGCCGCCGAGCCCGACTTCAAGACGGCCCTGCTCGTCGTGGTGCTGGCTCTCGCGCTCTCGCGGGTGCTGCTCTCGGCCGTCGGCATGATCAAGGGTCGGTTGGCCACGGCGATCGGCACCGGCCTCACCGGCACGCTCCGGTCCGAGATGGTGTCGAAACTGCAAAACCTCTCGGTCGCCTACTACGACCGCCATCAGGTGGGCTCGATGATCAGCCGCGTGGCCCACGACAGCGAGGTGCTCCACGGCCTCATGCAGCAGCTCACCGGCGGCTTCCTCCTCCAGATCGTGCAGCTCGTGGGCGTGGGGGCGATGCTCGTGTGGATCAACCCCAAGCTCGCCCTCTACACGCTCATCCCGGTGCCGCTGGTGATCCTGGGGTCGTGGGTGTTCTGGCGGCACGTCTATCCGCGGCACTACCGGCTCTGGGACGCGTCGAGCAAGCAGATGTCGGCCTTGAACGGCATGCTCTCTGGCATCCGCGTGGTGAAGGCCTTCGCCCAGGAGCCGCGGGAGAGCGACCGTTTCAAGTCGGCGAGCGATCACCTGGGCTCGTGGCGGCTGTGGGTTGAGCAGACCAACGCCGCCTATGCGGCCGCGATGCAGCTCGTCTTCGGGCTCGGGGGCCTGATCGTGTGGTACGTGGGCGGCCGCGACGTGATCGGCGGCGAGATGACGCTCGGGCAATTGATCGCGTTCCTCGCCTACCTGGCGATGTTCTACGCACCGCTCGGGGCGCTCTCGAACTTCACCACCTGGCTCACGAGCTTCCTCTCGGGGAGCCAGCGGGTGCTGGAACTGCTCGACACGCCGGTCACGATCGAGGAGCCCGCCCGGCCAGCCGCATGGCCCGAGCCGCGCGGGGCGATCCGGTTCGACAACGTGACGTTCGGCTACGACCGCAACCAGCCCGTGCTCACCGACGTGTCGTTCTCGGTGGCCCCGGGCGAGATGATCGGCATCGTGGGCCGCTCGGGCTCGGGCAAGACCACCCTCGTGAATCTGCTCGGCAGGTTTTACGACGTGCAGGAAGGGAGGATCGAAATTGACGGCATCGACATCCGCGACCTTTCCACGAAGCAGCTGCGTGAGCGGCTCGGGATCGTGTTCCAGGACTCGTTCCTGTTCCGCGGCACGATCTGGAAGAACCTCGCCTATGGCCGACCCCAGTCGATGATCGAGGAGGGCCTCGCCGCCGCGAAGGCCGCCGGCGCCCACGACTTCATCTGCCGGCAGCCGCTGGCATACGAGACGCTCCTCGGTGAACGAGGCGCAGGACTCTCAGGGGGCGAAAAGCAGCGCATCTCGATCGCCCGCACGCTCCTCTACGACCCGCGGATCCTGGTGCTCGACGAGGCCACGAGCAACATCGACGCCGAGGCCGAAAAGAGCATCCAGGAGGCGCTCGCCGTTCTCGTGCAAGGCCGCACCACGATCGCCATCGCCCATCGGCTCTCGACCCTGCGCAACGCCGACCGCATCCTGGCCTTCGACCGGGGCCGCCTCGTGGAGGAGGGCACCCATGCCGACCTGCTCGCCGCCGACGGCATCTACGCCCGGCTCGTGCGCATCCAGACACAGGTGTCCAAGCAGCCCACCGTCGACACCCTGCTGGCTCAGGACGAGCCGCTCCCCGTCGCAGCCCGTTCAGCCGACGGTCCCCCTGCCGGCGCCATCCGGTGGCTCGATGCGACCCGCCACGAATTTCGTATCGGGAGTCACGGCCGGATCGAGCTCCATGCCGACGCCGCCCGTCTCGCGGCCGGCATCTTCGTGGTGCGCGGTTTCCCGGCAACCCACCCCGACGAGTATCTCTCGGTGCGGAGCTGGGGTGAATCGGGAGACGAGGTCGAGCTCGGCATGATACGGCGGCTCGCCGACTGGCCGGCCGCCAGTCGCGACGTGATCGGCACGGCACTCGCCCGCCGGTCGCTCGTGCGGCGGATCGATCGGGTGCATGCCGCGAGGCTCGCCCACGGCTACCTCGACCTCGACGTCGACACCGACGTGGGACGCCGGGAGTTCACGATCCGCTGGACGGCCAGCCAGGCGGTCGACTTCGGGGCTGACGGCAAGATGCTCATCGACACCGAGGAAAACCGCTGGGTCGTGCCCCGGATCGAAGCCCTCCCGAAGGTGGACCGCGAAAAGTTCCTGCACTACGTCTACTGGTGATGCGTTACAGGATCGCGAGCGGATTCCGCCGCTCTTCGAGCGTGCCCCTCGTCACGCCGACGCGGTTGGCGGCGTTGAGCCGCGTCCACACCTCGCGGCCCGTGAGCCGTCCGGCGAGGAGGTCCCTGTAGGCCCGCACCACGCGGCCGATCTCGTCGGCCGGCTCCGCGAGAAACTCCACTCGGAAGTGACGCACGCCGCGGCCGACGAGCCCCGGAACGGCCTCGGCCGCGCTCTGCGGCACGGCGTTGAAGAGCGTGTTGCGGCAGCCCACGTCGGCCGTGAGCGGATGCTCCACGCCGATCCTGTCCCGCAGCGTCACGGCATGGTCGTCGCACGGGCGGCCGCAATTGGTCTTGTCGGTGCCTGGCGAAAGCACCGCGCAAAACACGCAGTGCTCCATGTGGAACAGCGGCATGTGCTGGTGGATCACGACCTCGAGTCGCCCGGGCTCCGCCGCCGCCACGAGCGCGAGGAGCTGCTCGCGGTTGCAGTCGTAGGAGGCAGTCACCCTCTCCACACCCTCGTCGAGAAAGAACCCCGCCGAGACTTCATTGGTCACGTTGAGCGAGAAATCGGCGACGACAGGCAGGCCGCGGGTGCGGAAGAAGGTGAGCCCCGAGAAGTTGCGCACGAGCACGCCGTCGGGCTCCTGCTTCGCCAGGAGCGCGAAGATGCCCATCTCCTCCGGCTTCTGGATGCGGGGAGTGGCGGGCACGAGAGTCCCACCGGCGGCCCGTGCCGCGGTGATCGCCTCCCGGTACTGCCGGATGTCGGCGAAGTCGGCGTAGAGCGTGCGCTCGCCGAGGGTGAGCAGGGTGCGGAGCTGGTCGAGCGAGCGGACGAGGAAGGCGAGCCTGGGCTCGGCAGGCGGGACGCATGCCCCACGTGGGGCGACCGTCCCGGTCGCCGTGTGGCGCCCCTCCTGGTCGCCGCGCGTGTGGCGTGACGTCGCCATGCGGGACGCCCGTTCCACGAGCGCATGCCTGAGTTTGCCGAGCACGCTCAAGGGCAGCATCGGCCGGCCCTCGATCGCGGCCGTGAGCTCCCGCAATTCGAACGGCGTGCCGCCGAGGCGGCCGAGCAGTTCGCGGAGCACGTCTTCCGTGAGCGGATGCTTTTTCGCCTCGACGGCGGCCTCCTCCGAAGCGACCTCGCACGTGGCACCGCCCGCGAGCGTGGCCCGCACGACGACCGGCCGGCCGACGGCCGCGGTCACGGCGAGATCGATCGGCTGCCGGCGGGTCAATGCATCGCCGGAAAAGGTCTTCCGCAGTCGGGCCGTGAGCGCGGGGTCGTCGGTCTTCCATACGGCCTGCCCGGGCGAGAGCCGCCCGAGGTCGAAGGCCTCGCGGGCGAAGGTGAGGTCGACCCGTCCCGCGTCGACCGCCGCGGTGAGCGATCTGCCAGCCTGGAACACCTCGTACACTCTCCCGCCCACGGCCTCGTCACTCGTCTCCCCGCAGTCGAACGCCACGCCGTCGCCACGCTTCACGCTTCCCGCGAGGTCGACGCTCACGCGGCCGCGGCCGACGGCCACGACGGTCCCCAGCCGCACGCCCCGCTTCGCACTGCTGGTGGCGGGGACGAGCATCTTGTGGTCACAGCCCTTGAGCCAGCCCGGCGAAAACCCTCGCGAGAACGAAAGCTCCATCTCCTCGACGTCGCGCGGAGAGAACGCCACGGGGCGGGACGCCGCCGCCGCGTCGATCGCCCGCCGGTAATGGCCGGTGATGTTCGCCACGTAGTCGGGCGTCTTGAGCCGGCCCTCGATCTTGAAGGAGGCGACGCCGGCCGCGATCAATTCCGGCACGAGGGCGTACGCGGCGAGGTCCTGCGGCGAGAGCAGGTATTTTCGTGGGCCGAGGTCGACATCCTTTCCGTCGCACACCAGGTCGTAGGGAAGCCGGCATGCCTGGGCACACTGGCCTCGATTGGCGCTCCTGCCGCCGAGCGACTCGCTCGTGAGGCACTGGCCCGAATAGGCCACGCACAGGGCCCCGTGTACGAACACCTCCAGCGGCATCGTGGTTTGCCGACGGATCGCCCCGATCTCGGCGAGCGAGAGTTCGCGTGCGAGCACGACCCGCTCCATCCCGAGCCGCTCGGCCAGGGCGATCGTCTCGGCGCTCGTGAGCGTCATCTGCGTCGATGCGTGGAGGGCCAGGCCGGGGTGGGCCTCGCGGATGCGCCTGGCCGCGCCCACGTCCTGCACGAGCACGGCATCGACGCCCGCCGCCGCCACGGAGTCGATCACCTCCATGAATTCGGCGAGTTCATCGCTGAAGACGAGCGTGTTCAACGTGGCATAACCCTTGAGGCCGCGCAGGTGGAGCATCTCCATCAGCTGCGGCAGGTCTGCGAGCGAAAAATTCGCCGCCCGGGCCCGGGCGTTGAATCCGCAATCGAGCCCGAAATAGACCGCGTCGGCACCGTTCTCGATGGCGGCCCGCGCGCAGTCCCAATCGCCCGCCGGGGCGAGGAGTTCGGGCGCGGCGATCGGGGGGGGCGGAGGCACGGTGTGTCGAATGTACCGCCCGCTTGAGATGCCCCCAACGAGCGGGTAAGAACACGGGTCAACCCGGACGGATTCAACCGGGGTTCCGGGCCAGGGACGGCCGCCACTGCAGTCTTCTTCTGGAGCAGACCATGAATCTCGTCGACCTCGTCAAGGATCAGCTCACGAGCCAGGTGCTCGGCAGCCTCGGCTCGCTGATCGGTGCGGATGAATCGCAAACCCGCTCGGCCACGTCCGCCGCCGTGCCCGCCATCCTCGGCGGCCTCGCGAAGCTCGCCTCCAGCCAGGGCGGTGCCGGCCAGATCGCCTCGGCCCTCGGCGGGCTCGACCTCGGTGCCCTCGGCAACCTCGCCGGCATGCTCGGCGGCTCGAACGCCTCGCGCATGGCCGCCCAGGGCGGCGACCTGCTCGGTTCGCTGTTCGGCACGACCGCCACGGGCAAAATGGTGGACACGCTCGCCGGGTTCCTGGGCATGAAGCCCGGCATCGCCCGCAGCCTGCTGGCCTACCTCGCGCCCATCGTGCTTGGCATGGTTGCCAAGCAGT
>RFPF01000167.1 GCA_009926295.1 Planctomycetia bacterium | reverse complement strand
GCCCCGACCTTTTCGAGCGAACCTGCCCCCGTGAGCGAGCCGGCATAGGTCGTGTTCGCGCCGGTGCCACCCACCGTGAGGGCGATCGCGGCTGCGGACGAATTCTGCAGGGCCAGCGTGGCGGCCGTGCTCGAAGCGGAGAGTCCGCCGAATGTGAAGGCGTTGGCCGACACTGCAGCGTCCAGCGACACTGTGCCCGTGCCAGAAAGGGTGAGTGTCGAGTTTTGCAGCGCGTTTTGATTCAAGAGTCGGAGCGTGCCTGCATTGAGCGTCGTGGTGCCGGAGTAGGTGTTCGCCCCACCGAGCGTGAGCACACTGACACCGGTCTTTGTGATACCGAAGCCATTGCCGCCGTCGCCGATCGAGCCCATCAGGCCCACGCCGGTGCCTCCCGCGACGGTAACAAAGTCAACCTGTAGCGTGCGCGTGCCGCCCGAAAGCATCGTCGAACCCGTGAAGATGAGGTCGTTGTCCGTTGCGGCAGCCGTGTTGAACTGGGTATTTCCGGACAGGACGAGCGGGTTGGCGAGCGTGCGCACGGCGTTGTTGCGGGTGCGAATCGACGCCCCGGCGAGTTCCAGTGTTCCGGTACCGAAGGCGTTGTTGTTATCGACGACAACGAACACGCCGGCTTCGACCTTCGTGTTGGCGGCATACGTGTTGTTGCCGGAAATGACGAGGGTGAAGGACGAGCCCGTAGTGGCCGGGCCATACGTCAGGAGCGCCGTCGGCGACGTGCCGGAGATCACGTTGCCCGGGTCCATGCGGCTGTCAGAGCGGAAGGCCCCACCCCCCGGACCAACCGTAAAGGATGGGATACCCGCAGCCCGACCGAAACTGGCGGCGCCCGTCGCGTTGACGATCGTGCCACCATCGAGGGTGAACGAGCCCGGCAGCGCGTTCGTTCCTGCGATCGAGAGCGTGCCGCCCGCGATTATTGTGGATCCGGTGATGTTGTTGGAGCCGGAGAGCGAGAGCGTGCCTGCCCCCAGCTTCATGATCGAGCCAGTGCCGGTGATCGAGCCGGAGTAGGTGAGCGAGTCGGACCGGTTGAAGGTGATCGCCGTGGTGTTCGACAGCGCGACGTTGCCGGCGACGGAACCTGTCGTGCCGCCATTGCCGACCTGCAGCGTTCCGCCGGAAACCGTGGTTACGCCCGTGTAGGAGTTGTTGGCCGCGAGGGTGAGCGTGCCCGAGCCGCTCTTCGTGAGGCCGCCGGAGTTGCTGACGGCGAGGGCACTTGCAAATGACACGCTCTGCCCATTCGTGTCGATCGCGATTGCGCCGCTGCTCCCCACGATCCGGGCAGAATAGTCGGCAGTGTTCGAGCCGGTGTACTGGAGCGTGCCACCGGTGAACGTGAGGTTGCCACCGCCGCCGAGGGCGCTCGAATTATCCAGTCGCAGCGTGCCAGCGGCGAGCGTCGTCGTGCCCGTGTACGTGTTCGCGCCGCCAAGGGCCAGAATGCCGGTGCCCGATTTCACGAGCCCGAGCCCAAGGCCGCCGTCGCCGACCGACCCGGTGAACGAATTCAGGCTCGTTCCCGTGACCGTCACGGTCTGTGTCGACCCGGAGAGCGTGATCGGGCCGGAGAGCGTGAGGTCTCTGCCGCTGCCGTACAACGAGGCGCCGGCCGAGATCGTGACCGGGTTGGAAAGCGATCGCGCTCCGGCGCTCGTCGCCCGCAGACCGCCGCCCATGAATGTGATCGTGCCCGAGCCGAGGGATTGGTCGGTGCCAATTGCGACCTGGGGATTCGAGAGGATCGTGCCGCCCGTGTACGAAGAGGATGAACTGTTCAATATCAACTCACCGCTCGGGCCGGAGAGCGTGAGCGGGCCAGTGCCGGCGCCGCCTGTGATCGGGGCGAAGATATACCACTGCGTACTTCCAGGCAGACTGTTGAAGAGTGTGCCGCCAGCCGCGCCGAGCGTGATCGTCGCCCCGCTGGGAACGCCGCCGGGACTGTTCAACGTCGCCGAGCCCGAAGCCTGAAGCACGCCGCCGTTGAGCGATACGCCCGTGGCGCCGCTCGGAAACGCGTACGATCCGCTTAAGGCGAGTGTGCCGCCCGTGATGCCGATGACGCCAGTGAAGGCATTGGAACCCGAGAGCGTGAGCAGACCTGCGCCCGACTTCGTGAGGCCGCCAGTATTCGAACTGGCGAGATTACCGGCCCAGGTCACGCTCTGACTGTTGGTATCGATCGCGATCGCGCCTGTGCTGCTCACGATCACGGAGGCGAGGTCGGCCGTGTTCGACGCGGAGTATTGCAACGTGCCGCCGGTGAACGTGACGTTCCCCGCAGCAGGGATGGCATTCGCGTTGCCAAGAGCGAGGACGCCGCCGGCAAGCGTGGTCGCGCCCGTGTAGGCGCTCGATCCCGAGAGCGTGAGCGTGCCCGAGCCGAGTTTCGTGAGGCCACCCGTGTTTGTCGATCCGATTCCACCGGTAAACGTGACGGCCTGACCGTTGGTGTCGATCGCGACGGCCGACCCACTGCTCGCAATCCGGGCCGCGTAGTCGGTCGTGTTGCTCGCCGTATATTGGAGCGCGCCGCCGCTGAACGTGATCGTGCCCGAGGCGGGCAGGGCTCCCGCGGCCCAGAGGGCAAGAACGCCGCCGGCGAGCGTCGTCGTGCCGGCGTAGTCGTTCGTGGCGCCGGTGAGCGTGAACGTGCCGGTGCCGACTTTCGTGAGGCTGCCGAGGCCAGTGAGCTTCCCCGCGAACGTGCTCGACACGTTGTTGCCGCCGACGGACAGGGTGAAGGCGGAGCCCGAGTTCGTGAGCGTGAACGTGCCGGAGCTCTTCAGGCCACCGAACGTGGCGGCCGAGAGCGTGCCGAGGGAGAGCGTGCCGGCGCCGGATGTGTCGAACGTGCTGCCGAAGAGGGCATTCGCGTTGCCGAGCGTGAGCGTGCCCCCGGAGACGAGCGTGTCGCCGGAGAACGTGCTCGTGCCGGTGGTGCTCGTCGAGGCGGACGTCACCAGTGTCGGAGCCAGCGTGAGGTTTCCGCCGCCCCCCTTCGTGAACGCGAGGTTGCCCGTGATGATGCCGAAAAACGTCCCGGTGGTGGCCTGATTCACCGTGAAGGTCTTGGGCGTCGCGGAGGAGTTCGTGAGGAACGCGGATGCGTTCCCCACAGAGCCGGATGAGGCCGTGATGGCGCTGCTGTTCAGGACCGCGACCGTCTGGTTGAACCCGTTGAGATCGAAGGCAGCCGCATCTGTCGCGGCACTCAGAGCGGTCGAGCGGATGTCGAGCGTCGTGCTCGTTGGCAGGGCATTGTCGGCACCGATCTTGAGCACGCCGCGGGCGACGGCCGTGGTGCCGGTGTAGCCGTTGGTGGTGCCGGAGATCACCACGGCGTATCGCGTGTCGACAGACGTACGGTTTTGTGCTTTTGTGCAGTATCGTTGCCGCTGATGAGGAGCGTGTTCGAGCCGCCGATCGAGCCCGACATGACGAGCACGCTGTTTTGTTCGTAGCCGAATCGCGCGCTTGAGCCAAACGTGACCGACCCGGCCCACGTGCCCGTGCCGCCAGAGATCGCCGCGAGCCCGCCGTAACTTGCGTTGCCACTACTGTTGTTTGTGAGTGACTTGCCAGCGCCGATCGTGATTCCGTTTCCGATCGTGAGCGCGCCCGACGACACGGTCACGCTCGACGAATTACCGAGGGCCGAGGCGTTGTTGAGCACGAGGAAGCCGCCGTTGACGGTCGTGTTGCCCGAATACGTGTTGACACCGGAGAGCACGAGGGCGCTCGTCCCAGCCTTGTTGAGCCCGTTCGAGCCTGAGATGACGCTCGAGATCGTGGCAGCCTGATTGCCGAACACGCTTGCGTTGCCGAGCCCCGTCACGCTGATCGTGGGCGCGCCTGAGACGGTGGCGAGCGTGAGCGTGCCGCCCGTGAGCGTCCAGCCGCCGTTGGCGCCGGTCGTGTCGCCGAAGAGCAGCGTGCCACTGGTCACCGGGGCGTTCAGCGTGACGGTCTGCACGCCCGTGATGTTGAGCGTGCTGAAGTCGGCCACGGCGCCGGTGCCGCCCGCGATGGGTCCGGGCGACCAGTTGGCGGAGTCGCCCCACGTGCCGCCGGTCGTGCTCGTCCACGTGCCGTTCGTCTGCGCGCTGGCTGTCGTCGACAGCGCGATGAGCGCAGCGGCACTCACGGCAGCAAATCGCAGCACACGCACACGGGAGCGAGGAGACAGCGACTTCATGGAAATCCTTTACGACATCCGTCGAAAGGGAACGGTTCCGCCCGCAACCACGCTTGAAATCTAGTGCGAAAAAGCACCGCCCTCCACGGGCCGCTTGCGTATTTTTTCTTTCCAAAAGCGACAGCCCTCGCGCTCGAAATTCGGCGGCTTGCGAGGCGGTTGCCAGAGGTTGCGCCTGCGCCACTCGGCGTGATCGCGTTAAAAAACTTTTTGAATGCGTCACAAAGCCGGTCGGCGCGGTATGCTCCCGGCCTGGCGGAAAAATGCTCGAGATCGGGGTCGCTCGGATGCCGCAACGCGAGGTCGGACGGGAGAAACGAGGCGGGAAGATCGCGGTCGCATCGTTGCCGCGGGTGACGGTGCTCGTGTCTACGGCCACGGGCTGGGGCCGGGGCATCGTCAAGGGGATTTCCGCGTTCGCCCACCAGCACGGACCGTGGCTCCTGCAGGTGGAGCCTGAAGGAGAGCGGCGAGCCCTGCCCTCGGGCTGGCGAGGCGATGGGGTGATCGCGCGGCTCTCGACGCCCAAGACGGCCGAGGCGCTCCTGCGGGCCGGTGTCCCGGTGGTGAACGTGTCGAGCATCGCGCTTTCCGGCCGGGCAGCCACCGTGCCGCGCGTGTGCAGCGACAGCGGCGCGGTGGCCGCGCCCGCCACTTCCTCGACCGCGGGTTCAAGCATTTCGCCTACGTGGGGCTCCAAAAACTGTCATACGTTCGGGAGCATCGCGAGGCCTTTGCGAAACTGCTCGCCGAGAAGGGGAACACCTGCAGCGTGCTCGCGCTCGGCGACCAGCCGGAGGTTGCCGATATTCCCCGGCCCCTGGTCGAATGGCTCGAGACGCTGCCAAAGCCGGTCGCCGTGCTCACCTGGAACAATTCGCAGGGCCGGGCCGTGATCCACGCCTGCCGCCTCGCTGGGCTGCTCGTGCCCGAGGACGTGGCCGTGCTCTCGGGCAACGACGATCCGCTTCTCTGCGAGTGCTGCCTCCCGCAACTGTCGGCGATCGCCATGGCCACCGAGCAGATCGGCGAGACGGCCGCCGAACTCCTGCAACTCCTGATGCAGGGAAAGACTGTGCCCAAAACACCCGTCCTGGTGCCCCCCATCGGCATCAACACCCGGCAGAGCACCGATGCGCTCCTCATCCAGAACCCGGCTCTCCTTCAGGCGCTCGGCTACATCCGCGAGCATGCCACCGAGCCGATCCAGGTGGACGACATCCTGAAGGCCGTGCCGATCGCCCGCCGGAGCCTGGAGCGGTTTTTCCAGGAAAATCTGGGGCGATCTCCGGCCGAGGAGATCCGTCGCGTGCGGCTCGAGCGGGCGAAGCACCTCTTGGCCACCACCGACCTCCCGATCCCGAAGGTGGCGCAGGCGAGCGGATTTGGCACGGGCGAATACCTGGCCACGCTCATGCGCCGCGCCGTCGGCATGACGCCGCTCAAATACCGCGCCGCGGCCCGCGGCCATTGATCAGGAGACTATCCGTGGGAATCCGGCAAAATTCTGCTCGAATGCGCCACGATTCAACCGTTTGGTATTTTCAGCGAGGTCGCCTTCCGACGGCCCGGCGGACATGATGCAGCATCCTGACGACACGCGAGTTCCCGAACCGCAGCCCGGACTGGTCGGGCTCGACTGGGGCACGTCGTCGCTGCGGGCCTACCTTCTGGACGGCACGGGCCGCGTGGTGGACCGCCGGGCGCGGCCGTGGGGAATCCAGCACTTGCCGGCCGGCGGATACGCCGAGGCCTTTCAGACGGTCGTCGGCGACTGGCGCGACCGTTGGCCCGAGACGCCCGTGATCGCGGCCGGCATGGTGGGCAGCCGCACGGGCTGGCGCGAGGTGCCGTATGTCGAGTGCCCGGCGGATGTGGGTGCAATCGCCGCCGGGATTCTGCCCTTCGAGTCGGAATGTGGCCTCATCCATCTCGTGCCCGGGCTGTTGCAGAGTGGCTCGGCCCCGGACGTGATGCGGGGCGAGGAGTCGCAGATCATCGGCGCCCTCGAACGCGAGCCCGCGCTCGCGGCCGATGCCCTCGTGGTGCTTCCCGGCACCCACTGCAAGTGGGCTCGGATTCACGACAGCCGCGTGACTGGGTTCACGACGTACCTGACGGGTGAGCAGTTCGCGATGCTCCGCGACCACTCGATTATCGGCCGGCCGGCCCGCGATGCCGTGGGCGGCACCGACGCGTCGCGGGCCGCCGCGTTCAGCCGCGGGGTCGCCGCGGCCCGTGCGAGCGGCGCAGCGGGCATCGCCGGGAAGCTGTTCACGACCCGCAGCCTGTTTCTCTGCGGCGAACTGGCCGCGGCCGACACGCTCGACTACCTCTCCGGCCTGCTCGTGGGCGAGGAGTTGCGGAGCGTCCTCGCGACCCTCGGCGGGGCATGCCCTCCGTGCGTGCTCGTGGGCGACCCGACGCTCTGCAGCCGCTACCGCGACGCCTGCGCCGTGTTTGGCATCGAGGGCGTGCGTTCGCTCGACGAGACCGGGCCGCTCGGCCTGTGGCGAATCGCGTCTGCCGCGGGGCTCCTCCCTGGCTTCTGTTCGCCCATCGTGGAGCCCGCCTGCCGTGGCTGACCGAGACGCGTCGCTCGCACACCT
>RFPF01000166.1 GCA_009926295.1 Planctomycetia bacterium | reverse complement strand
CGGCAGGGGGCTCGGGCGCCACCGGGGGAGGCTGCTCCGCCGGCTTCTCGCCCGCGGCCGCCGCGGGCAGGAGGGCGAAAGCCTTCGCCGTCTCCGGCGCGAATTCGAGCCAAGCCGCCCGTGACACCGTGGCGAGTGTCTCGGCGGGGGCGATTTCCGCGACACGGTTCTTGAGCCCGTCGCGCAGTCTCACGAGGGTCGCCCTGTCCTGCCCATAGACCACGCGCACCTGCGCCGCTGCACGATCCTGGGCGGTACGGGTCCGCTCCGCATCGGGTTTCTCGAACGGCACCCGGGCCACGACCCCGTGTGCCGCGACCGAGCCCTTGCGGAACGGCTGCGGCTCGCTCCAGCCATGGAGGGCGACCAGCAGCACCGTCGCTGCGGCGAGGCACAGCGCCAGCCGCACGAGCACCTCAGCCCGAGACGTTCGTTCCAGAAGTGCCGCCCAGAATCCCTGCGGACCCTCCACGGAGCCACCACGGCGGGCACGGCGCTGATAGGAGGAAGGGGCGATGGTCATGAGAGCGTGGAGTTCAGGTCTGGTCGTCGTAGGCGTCGACGATCCGCTGCACGAGCGGGTGGCGGACGATGTCCTGTCCGCCGAGCCGCACGCGGGAGCAGCCGCGCACCTCCTGCAGCCGGTTCATCGCGTCGACCAGCCCGCTCGACCGGTTGGGGGGCAGGTCGATCTGCGTGGTGTCGCCGGAGATCACCATTTTCGAGCCGACGCCCAGCCGCGTGAGAAACATCTTCATCTGCGAGACCGTCGTGTTCTGTGCCTCGTCGAGGATGATGAAGGCGTCATTGAGCGTGCGGCCGCGCATGTAGGCCAGGGGAATCATCTCCACGACGTCCTGCTCCGTGAGCCGCTTGAGCACGTCGTAGTCCATCATCTCGCGGAGCGCGTCGAGGAGCGGCCGCAGGTAGGGATTGATCTTGGCCTGCAGGTCGCCCGGCAGGAAACCGAGGCTCTCGCCCGCCTCGACCGCCGGCCGCACGAGCACGATCTTCCGCACCTGATCGGCCCGCAGCGCCGCCACGGCCATCGCCACGGCGAGAAATGTCTTGCCGCTCCCGGCGGGGCCGGAGCAGAGCACGATGTCGTTCTCGCGGATCGCCCGCACGTATGCGGCCTGGCCCTCCGAGCGGGGCTGCACCTGCCTGCCGGGCCGCTGCACCTCGATCGGATCGTGTGGCGGGGACGGTTTTTCGCCGGTCGCGATCGCGAGGATGTCGGCGACCTGGTCGGTGTCGACGGCACCCTGCTCCCGGGCGAGGCGTTCGAGCTGCTCGAACACCGCGGTCGCCTTGAGGACGGCGGGCTCCTCGCCCTCGATCTGGATCGAGTCGTCCCGGGCCGAGACGCCGACGCCGAGCGCCGAGCGGATGCGACGCAGGTGCTGGTCCCTGGGGCCGAAGATCGTCAGCAGCCGTTTGGAATCGACAACCGCGATGGTCGTGCGGGACATCGGAGCCCGTGGCGACGAGCGGTCGCCGACGGTCTCGAGGGATGGGGGATGACGGGATTCAAATATACCCGCTCCACGGGCCGCCCATGCGGGAGACGCTCGGTGCCCGCAAAAACGGCCGATTTCACCCGTTTTTATCCGGCGTTCACCCACATGAGCCAGGCCACCGGCGTCGCGAGCAGGAGCGAGTCGACGAGGTCCAGCACACCCCCCAGGCCGCCGAGCGAACGGCCGGAGTCCTTGGCGTCCAACTCCCGCTTGATGAGCGACTCGGCCAGGTCGCCGAGCATTCCCGCCGCTCCCACGGCGAGTCCGTACGCCATCCATCCACCCCACGGCTGGGCGCCGGGCTCGAGGCCCGCGCCCCGCAGGATGAACCACGAGGCAGCGAGCGATCCTGCGAGGCCGGCTCCGGCGCCCTCCCAGGTCTTTCCGGGGCTCAGCAGCGGTGCCATGCGGTTGCGTCCCGCGAGCGAGCCGACCGCGTAGGCCGCGACGTCGCCGGCCTTGACGACGCCCACCAGGCTCAGGAGCGGCACGATGCCGAGGTGTCCGGGACCGCGCTGCTCGGGTCCGAGATTCTCCACGCACAAGAGCCGCAGGCTCACCATGAACGCCAGCGGGAGGCCGAGGTAGGCCATCACGAACGCCGCGACCGAGAGCCGCTCGAACGCCCGGGAAGCGGGGCGATACCCCGCCACTTCCACCGCGCAGAGGACGACCAGCGCCGCCGCGAACGTGGCCGTGGCCCAGCCGATGGCAGCCGTCGGCGACGCAATCGACGTGGCGGAGGAGAACGCCTGCGCGCCGCAGGCCGCCGCCAGCGGCACGGCCACGACGGCCGGCCGCAGCGGCCACGCGGGCAGGAACAGCCCGCGGCCCGCGCACAGCCGGCACATCTCGTCGACGCCGCCGATCGCCACGACGACCGCGATGGGCAGGAGCCACCAGGCGGGAGCCGCGTTGGCCAGCCCCACGGCGTCGGCCCACGCCAGCCCGGAGAACAACGCCGCGACGGCGGTTCCCATCGCGATTCGCCCCGCCTTCGCAACGCCGCTCATTGAGACGAGAGCCCCCCGAAGCGACGTTCACGCGCCGCGTACGACCGGATCGCCGCGTCGAGGTCGGCCTCCGTGAAGTCCGGCCAGCAGGTGTCGGTGACCCACAACTCCGCATAGCTG
Organism: Planctomycetia bacterium; assembly: GCA_009926295.1. Classification (GTDB taxonomy): domain Bacteria; phylum Planctomycetota; class Planctomycetia; order Pirellulales; family UBA1268; genus RGVT01. Next base: position 4,207 of record RFPF01000166.1, on the reverse strand, counting down.
CTCTGCCAGAGGAGGAAATTGCTGAGCCTCATCTCGCCGGCTGTGCGCACGAGAAGATCGGGATCGGGCATGCCCGCCGTGTCGAGCCGGGCCCCCAGCGCGTGCTCCGTGATGGAGGCGGGATCGAGTCGGCCCGCGACGCACTCCGCGGCGAGGGCCCGGGCGGCGGCTGTGATCTCGGCCCGGGAGCCGTAGTTGACCGCCAGGCAGAGCCGCATCCCGTCGTTGCCGGCGCACACCGCCATGGTGCGATCCAGCGCCGCGAGGGTGGCCTCCGGGAGCCCCTCGCGGCTGCCGATCATCGCCACGTGGATCCGCTCTCGCAGGAGGAGAGCCCGCTCCTCGATCAGGTACTGCTCGAGGAGGTGCATGAGAAATTCGAGTTCGGCCGCCGGCCGTCGCCAGTTCTCGCTCGAGAGGCAGTAGAGCGTGAGCTGCTCGATTCCCAGCCGGGCACAGTGCTCGGTGATGCGCCGCACCGTGGCCACCCCACGGCGATGGCCCTCGATCCTCGGCAGGCCCTGCTGGCGGGCCCACCGGCCGTTTCCATCCATGATGATCGCGACGTGCCGCGGAAGCGGGCCCGTGACCTGGCCGGGCGGCGCCGTCACGCGTTCGCCGCCGCGGGATGTGTGGCTCGTGGCCATGCGTTCGGCTCGCAGAAGATCGTCTGGGCACGGTCGGGGCCGACCGACACGACCGTCACCGGCCGGCCGAGGAGTTCGCCGATCCTGGCGAGGTATCGCCGGGCGTTCACCGGCAGGTCATCATAGCGCCGCACACCGGTGAGTTCCTCCCGCCAGCCGGGGAGGGTCTCGTAGACGGGCTGGGCCCGCTTCAGGTCGTCGACGTGGCTGGGAAACTGCGTCACCCGCCGGCCCTCCACGAGATACGCCGAACAGATCGCGAGTTCGTCGAATCCGGAGAGCACGTCGAGGAGCATCACGGCGAGTTCGTCCACCCCGGACAGTCGCGCCGTGTAGCGGGCAGCGACGGCATCGAACCAGCCGCAGCGCCGCGGCCGACGGGTCACGGTGCCGTATTCGTTGCCGCGGTCGCGGATGCGCTGGCCCGTGGCGTTGTCCTGCTCGGTGGGCATCGGTCCGCCGCCGACACGGGTGGAGTAGGCCTTCACGACTCCGATCACCTGCTCGATCCACCGGCCCGGCACCCCGGACCCGTTCGAGATGCCGACCCCCGACGAGTTGCTGCTGGTCACGAAGGGATACGTGCCGTGGTCGACGTCGAGCAGCGCGCCCTGCGCTCCCTCGAACAGCACCCTGCGGCCCGCCTCGACGGCGTCGAGCAGGAACGCCGTCGTGTCGCAGACCAGCGGCCGCAGCCGCTCGGCGTACTGGCGATACTGCCCGTGGATCGCGGAGACGTCGAACTCCGTGCCGAGGAACTTCGTCTTCAGCCCCGCGATGTGTTCGAGCTGTCCACGAAACTCGGGACGGTAGAGGTCTCCGAGCCGGATGGCGAGCGATCGACCCACCTTGTCACGGTAGCAGGGGCCGATGCCCCGGCCCGTCGTGCCGATCGGCTCGCCCCCGGAGAGGCTGCCGTCGAGGAGCCTGTCTTCGGCGACGTGCCAGGGAAACACGACATGGGCCCGGTCGCTGACGAGCAGCTTGCCGGCGACTCCCACGCCGCGGGCCTCGAGCCCGTCGATTTCCTTGATCACGGCGGCCGGGTCGAGCACGACGCCGCCGGTGACAACGCACGTGACGGCCTCCCGGAGGATGCCGCTGGGGATGAGGGAAAGCTTCCACGTCTGTCCGTTCGACACGACCGTGTGGCCGGCGTTGGCCCCGCCCGCGTAGCGCACGACGATCTCGTGCCGCTCGGTGAGAATGTCTACGAGCTTGCCCTTGGCCTCGTCGCCCCACTGCAGACCGACGACGCACGTGCCGGGCACTTGTGGATGATCCTCGCGCTCGAAAGACGGCACACGCCTCGCGGAGGCTGCCGCCACGAGGCCTCCGCACAAAGCATAAAACCGGGCAAAAAGCGGTCAAGGGACGTGCTAATCTCGTGGCATGAAGCAAGCTCCGGGAAAGGTCTTCCACGTCGCGGTCGCCGAGCGGGGACGGACGCTCGCGGCCTTTCTCCGCGAGAAGCTCGGTGCGAGCTGGGGCCGCGCACAGAAGCTCGTGCGGTCGCGGCACGTGATGATCCACGGCAACATCTGCACCGACGCGGCGCGGCGGCTCAAGGACGGCGAGGTGGTCAAGGTGCTCGACGCGGCCGGCGCCGCGCCGCCGAAGGCCGACGACGTGCGGATCGTGCACCTCGACGACGAGGTGGTCGTGGTCGAGAAGCCGACCGGGATCACGACGACGCGGCATTCCGAGGAGCGGTCGTGGCCGGCCCGCCGGCGGCAGGTGCAGCCGACGCTCGACGAGATGGTGCCCGATGCGATCGGCAGGTATTTGGCCCGTCGGTTCGGCACCCGTGGGGGCAAGCCGCGGCGGCAGCCGCCGGTCCGCGCGGTGCATCGCATCGACCGCGAGACGAGCGGCCTCGTCGTGTTCGCCCGCACGGTGCCCGCCGAGCGGATCCTCGCCGAGCAATTCAGGGCCCACACCACGCACCGCCGCTACCTCGCGCTCTGCGTGGGCCGCGTGGGCACCGGCACGATCCGCACGAACCTCGTCCGCGACCGCGGCGACGGCCGGCGTGGTTCGTCGGGCACGGAGGAGGGGAAACCGTCGGTCACGCACGTCGAGCCGAAAGAGCACTTCGGCGACGCCTACACGCTCGTGGAGTGCCGGCTGGAGACGGGCCGCACGCACCAGATCCGGATCCACATGGCGGAGACCGGGCATCCCGTGTGCGGCGAGCGGGTCTACTCCGCGCCGCGGCACCTGAAGGTGGTCGATTCATCGAACTCTCCGCGGGTGATGCTCCACGCCGCAGAACTCGGCTTCGTGCATCCAGAAACGGGCGAAGACCTCCGATTCGAGAGCCCGCTGCCCGCCGACATCGAGCGGGTGCTGGCGACGCTGAGGCGCTAGGGCTTCAGGGGGCCGGAGACTCGCCGCCGGCCCGCGTGGAGAGCGCCTTCCACACGCCCGCGTCGACCGCATCTCCGACGAACGCCCCGGCGCCGTCGGCCATGAGCACGTTGACGCCTCCAGGGTGCCTGCTCCGCGCCGCCCGCCACCCGAATCCGGCGTACATCCGCGCCGGATTGGAGTCCGACATCAACGCCGCGAGGCAATCCATCGTCGGCGAGTTGGGCGGGCGGGCATGGTTGTAGAGCGAGGTGCGGTATTCGCCGTTCGCCCACGAGAATCCCCGCAGGTCGGTGAAGTTGTAGTAGAAGGGCCTGCTGCAAGGGCCCTCGTCGAGCGGGGTCGTGAACACGAATCCGTAGCCCGTCTGGGCATCCACGGCGGAACGGACCATCGTCGCGCGCGGGCCCGACCCGAGCGTGCTCTCGGAGAAGGCGACCGTGCGCGAGAGGCCGTCCGTGACGTCGCGTGGTCGGGTCTTCGAATTGATGCCGAACACGCCATCCGTCTCGAACGGGGTGCCGCCGCCTGCGCCGCTGCCGGTGCACCCGGCGTAATTCGTGGGTCCGAAGTATTCCGACACGGATTGTCCCGCGTCGCTCGGACAAAGAAAAAGCGCGACGGTGAGCTTCACGATCGGCTTGTTCTGGGGAGCGATCGCGTCGGGCGTGAGCCCGATGTAGAGCGGCACCGTCAGATCGAGACCCCGGAGCAGGGCCTCCTGCTCGTAGAACGGCGCGAGGTGCGCGAGCACCGACCAGCGGAAAAACTGGTGGGGAAAGTCCGGGCGTTCCGCCCACTGCCTCGATTCGGAGCCGATCGGAAACCGGCCGCGGGCCGACTCGTGGCTCACCGCCGCGAGGCCGATCTGCCGGAGGTTGTTGGTGCAGTGCGTGCGGCGAGCCGACTCGCGGGCCTGCTGGACGGCCGGCAGCAAGAGGGCGACAAGGACCGCGAGGATCGCGACCACGACGAGCAGTTCGACGAGCGTGAAGGCTCGGCGGCCCGGACGCATCAGCCGCCTCGGCTCCGCCGCCAGTGGCGCCATGCCGCGAGGGCGATGCCGCCGAGTGCCAGCGCCGCGGTCGCGGGCTCCGGCACGGCGACGATCCCACCGATCTGGCCGAACCCGGTGGCATACGTGCTCGCCAGAGAGCCGTCCGGCCCGAACCGGTAGATGTTCCCGCTGC
>RFPF01000165.1 GCA_009926295.1 Planctomycetia bacterium | reverse complement strand
CCGCGGCTCGAGCACCAGACGCACGCGGTCGACCAGCCCCAGCGACCGCGACATGTCGGCGAGGGCCGCGATGTCGACGACCACGCCCGCCCCCTCGGCGAACCACCGGATCGAGGCGCCCTTCGCCAGCCCCACCACCGTGAGCCTGCCGATCTTCCTCCTCGCGAAGAACAGCACCTCGTCGCCGAGCGACTTGTCCAGCGCGGCGGCGAATCCCGCCTCGAGCACGACCTCGTCCGGGCCGACGCAGGCCCGGCCCGACTCCAGCTCGAGCAGGCCGGTATCGACCAGCGCCGCGGCATCGACGCCGACCGCGATCTGCCGCACACGCTTCTCGCCAACGCGGAGCAGGGTGGGGCGGTAGAAGAGGGGCACGACCGCGCGCACGCCGCCCACGTCGGCAAGCCGTGGCAGCGTCTCGATGGTCGAAGCGGCCTCCGCCGCGTGCCGACACGTCGATCGCCGGCACGCCCTCGACCGCCTCGGTGAGCCTGCGGTATCCGGCCCGCGAGGCGTCGGCCGACACCCACGTCGCCACGACCGCGCCCACCGCCACGGCCACGCTCGCGGCCGTGGCCAGGGCCCGGCCCGGTCGGTTCCGCCACTGCCGCAGAAGGAGCGGGCCGAGCCTCATCAGCGCTGCGTTCCGGCGGTGTCGGCGGCGACGAGGCCGTCGCGGATCGTGACGGCGCGGCCGGCGGCGGCCGCGATCGCCGCGTCGTGCGTGACGAGAACCACGGTCTGGCCCCGTTCGGCCACGAGCTGCCGGAGGAGGTCGACGATGCGGCCGGAGTTGACGGAGTCGAGGGCGCCGGTGGGCTCGTCGGCGAGCACGATCGCGGGGCTGGTCACGAGCGCCCGGGCGATGGCCCCTCGCTGCTGTTCGCCGCCCGACAGCTCATCCGGACGGTGCGTCGCCCGATGGTTCATCCCGACCGCCTCCAGTGCCGCGCGGGCGGCCGCTTCGCAGGACCGCCGCGCCGCCCCGTCGAGCACCAGCGGCAGGGCCACGTTCTCCACGAGCGAGAGTTCCGACAGGAGGTTGTACCGTTGGAACACGAACCCGATCCGCCGGCGGCGGACCACGGCGAGCGCGTCGTCGTCGAGCGAGGCGAGGTCGACGCCCTCGAGGAGCACCCTGCCGGCGGACGGCCGGGTGATCCCGCCGAGCATGTGCAGGAGCGTGCTCTTGCCGGACCCGGACGCGCCGGTGATCGCCACGAATTCGCCGGCCTCGATCGCGAGGTCGATTCCGCGCACGGCGGGCACGCCCGCGGCTGCGACGTCGCCCGCGGCGAACGTCTTCTCGAGATGCTCGGCACGAAGGATCGGCACGCGGCGCGGGCTCCGAACGCGGCCGGAAACCCCGGCCAAAGCCCCCACTGTACCCAACCCGCGCCGGTGCCGGCTGCGCGAGGCTGCGGCCTGACTCCCGGTCGCGATTTCTGGAGCGATCCCGACGGGAATGCCGATGGCACAAGGGATTCGGACGAGGCAAACCCTTCCGGGAACCACCGGCGTGCGCCGCCTGCCACCCACTCCACGAACGCCTGCCTGCCTGCTCACGGCCGCGGTCTGCGCCGCCGCAGCGGCGTTCTCGGCGCGCGCGGAGGAGTGGTCGCAGCAGCCGCCCGCGCTCCGGGTCGCCGATCCCGGCGCGGCGCTCCTCGCGGCACCCGACGCGGCGGCCGGCGACGTGCCGCTCGACGCGGCCACCGACGTCGTACACGGGCCCACCCCGACGCGTCTTCCCGAGTTCGTGGATCTCGCGATGCGCAGCCATCCTCGGCTTCGCCAGGCGTTGGCGGCCGTCGAGGCCGCCCGAGGCAAGGCCGTGCAGGCCCGGCTCTACCCGAACCCGATGATCGCGGGCTTCACGCCGCAGGCCGCCGGGCAGGACAGCCAGTGGAGCGGCACGGTGGCGCAGGACATCGTCACGGCCGGCAAGCTGCGGCTCGCTCAGCAGGCCGCCCTCCGCGAGGTGCAAAAAGCCGAGTATGCGCTCATCCGCGCGCGATTCGACGTGCTGCGCGACGTGCGCCAGGGCTTCTACTCGCTGCTCGTCGCACAACGGCGGGTCGAAATCTACAAGCTTCTCCTCGACATCGCCAAGCGGTCGTACGAGATCGGCCGGCAACTCGCCGAGGCGGGGGAGGGCACGAAGGCCGACGTCCTCTTCTGGAGCATCGAGCGCGATCGTGCCGAGGTGCGGCTGCTCAATTCGGCGGTCTTCATCGAGACTGGGCGGCGGCAGCTCGTGACGGCGATCGGCCTGCCCCGTGCCGACATCGGCACGCTGGACGCCGACCTGTTCCAAAAGCTCCCGAATTTCGACCTCAAGACGCTGCAGGAGGCGGTGGTGCGCCGCAACGCCCGGCCGCGTGGAGCGGAGGCGGAGATCGCCCGCGCCCAATGGGCCCTCGAGCGAGCGGCGGTTCAGCCCATCCCCAACGTGAACATCATGGGCGGCTACCAGCGCCAGGTGGGCGGGCCGCCGCAGGACCAGGGGCTCGCGCAGGTGATGCTGGCCGTGCCGCTCTTCGATCGCAACCAGGGCAACATCCGCTCGGCTCGCGCCGACATCGCCTCGTCGCGGGCCGACCTGCGGATGATCGAACTCGACCTCGCCAACCAGACCGCCCAGGTGATCGCCAACTACCGGACATCGCAGCGGCTCGCCGACTGGTACGAGCAGTACATCCTCCCGAAGGCCCGCGAGACGGTGCAGCTCACGCAGACGCTCTACGGCCGCGGCGAGGTCACGTTCCTGAGCCTCTTGCAGGCGCAGCGCATTCTCACGGAAACGGAACTCGCCTTCGTGGAGGCCCAGATAGACCGCTGGACGGGCGCGGTGCAGATCGCGGATCTCCTCCAGCTCGAGGAGTTTCCGCCGAGGCCCGATGCGCCCGCGTCGATCGGCATCGAGGATCGTGAAGTGGGCGGCGGGCAGCAGCCCCCGGCCGCCGATGGCCGGCCGCCAGCGCAGTTTCCCGACGAGCCCGCGCAGGTTCCCGGCGTCGGCCGGCCCGAGGAAGTGCAGCCGCTGCCGGTGCCGTAGCCGAATGCCCCCGCTGATGCCGCCCGATCCAAGGAGTCAGCGGACTTCGAGATCGAGGTGGGCCTGTGTCGAGGTGCCGGCGACGAGGTCGGTGACCACGAATTCCAGCCGGCAGGGGCCGCGCGGGGCGGTGTCGGGGATGCGCAGGAAGTATCGGGCGAAGTAGTCGCGCCGCGGGGCGTGGCAGGTCTCGTCGATCGGCTCGAAGTCCCACTGGCCCACCTGGCGGCCATCGGGCGCGACCAGCCGGAACAACGTGTCGACGCTGGTGGAGTGCCCGGCGACCGTGGCTCGCGCCGTCGGAGCGTCGAGTTCGAAGTAGACGATCACGTCCTGCCCCGGGCGGAATGCCGCCTCGGGAAACCGGTCGACGACGCCCCACGCCCGCACCCGCGACACGAAGCAGGGATTGCGGATCGAGAGGGGGGCCGAAGGCGGCGTCGGGGCCCGGGGCTCGACCGTCTGTTCGGCGAAGTCGCGTGCCTCCGGCTGCCCGGGCTCCTGCCGCGCGAGTTCACCCTGATCGACCGGAGCCGCCGGGGCTGATGGGGCGAGAGGTTCCTCCGCTGCGAGTGGCTCCGGGACCACCGCCGGTGCCGCCCCGGGCGGGCCGGACGCCGCGGTGGAATCCGCCTTCGCCGAGGGCTCCGCGAGCGGCTCGAGCACGGGACGGGCCGCTTCGACCGCCTCCAATCGCTTGGGCTCGGAATGCGGCACGGCCGCGGGCGGCTCGGCGGGCCGCGGTTCGATGGCCACGGCCTGGTTCTCGACGGCGTGTTTCTCCGGGGCTGGGTTCGCGGCAACCTGCGCCGGCGAACCCGCCGGAAACACGAGCCGTTCGCCCGCCTCGGCGACGGCCGCGACGGGAACGATCTTCGGCGCCGCCCTGGGCCGTGGCGGCCGCTGCGACTCGAGCGATGCGGTGAAGGCGTCGATGGCGGCCGGCCAGTCCTCGGGGCTCGTGTTCTCGAGGATCGCGAGCAGAGTCGCCTGGGTGGCGGCGTCGAGCCGTCCCGCCCCCTCGAGGCGGGTGACCGCGCGATCGACGGCCTCGTCGAGCGACAGCCGCGCCGGCGCGGCATCGGGCGCGTCGCCCGTACGGGTTTCGGCATCGGTCGCGAGCGCCGCCGCCACCTCGGCGTCGTGGGCGGGGGCCGTGGCATCGGTGGTCGTGGCTTCCGCGAGCGAATCGACCGCCTCGCGCAAGGCGTGGCGCAGGCTCGCCGAGGTGATCGCCGACATGCAGCCCGTCGACGTCGCGAGTGCCAACGCGGCCAGCAGCCGGAGGGCGACTGGAAAGGGTGGTCTCCTGCTCGACATGGGCGATCGCTCGGGAACGAAAGTGGGGGCGGAATCGAGCGGGAGACTAGGAGCGGCCCGTTCCCCGCAGCAAGGCCAGAACGGAGCCCGCCCGGGGACGTCGCCCGGCAGCTTTCGCACCTTCCATGTAGAATCCTCCCCGCCTACCGAGACTCCCCCGCATGCCAGCGTCGCAATTCGACCCGGACGCCTTTCCCGACGGATGGGGCCATCGGCATCTGCTCGATCTGGAGCGTCTTTCCACCGCGGAAATCCGCCTCCTCCTCGACACCGCGGCCCGCTTCAAGGAGGCCACCGACGGCTGCCGCCGCAAGCTCTCGGTGCTCACCGGCCGCACGATCGTCAACCTGTTCTTCGAGAACTCGACCCGCACACGCACGAGTTTCTCGCTCGCCGCCCGTCGGCTCGGCGCCGACGTCGTCGACTTCACCGCCTCGTCCAGCAGCCTCTCGAAGGGGGAGTCGTTCATCGACACCGCCAGGAACCTGGAGGCGATGGGGGTCGATGCGGTCGTCGTGCGGCACGCCACGCCGGGCACCCCGCACCTGCTGGCCCAGCACCTCTCGGTCGGCGTGATCAACGCCGGCGACGGGCCGCACGAGCATCCCACCCAGGGACTGCTCGACATCTTCTCGATCCGGGAGCATCGCGGCGACCTGGCGGGCGCGACGGTCGGGCTCGTGGGCGACATCGCCCACAGCCGCACCGCCCGCTCGAACCTGTGGGGCCTGCTCAAGCTCGGCGCAAAGGTGATCCTCTGCGGTCCGCCGACGCTCGTCTCGCTCCGCTGGAAGGAACTCGGCGTTGAAGTGTCGCACGACCTCGACGCGATCGTGCCGCGGTGCGACGTGCTCAACCTGCTGCGCATCCAGTTCGAGCGGCAGAACACCCGCCCGTTTCCCTCGGTCCGCGAATACGCCCACCTCTACGCCATGACCCGCGAGCGGCTGAAGCGGGCCAAGAAAGACCTCCTGATCCTCGCCCCGGGACCCATCAACCGGGGCGTGGAGGTCACGGCCGAGGTGGCCGACTGCCCGCAGTCACTGATCCTCGACCAGGTCACCAACGGCCTGGCGGTGCGAATGGGCGTGCTCTGGCTCACCTGCGGCGGACGGAGCGTCGCCGGCGACGCGGCCGCCCGCCGTCCCCCCGCGAGGGCCGTCTGATGGGCACGCTCCTGATCCGCGGTGGCCGGGTGGTCGATCCCTCGCAGGGCCTCGACGGCGTGCTCGACGTGCTCGTCCGCGACGGGCTGGTGGTGGGCGTGGGGCAGGAGGGAGCGCAGCAGATCGGCAAGGCCGACGAGACGATCGACGCCGCCGGGCTCGTGGTCTGCCCCGGCCTCGTCGACATGCACGTGCACCTGCGGGAGCCGGGCCGCGAGGAGGACGAGACGATCGAAACGGGCACGCGGGCGGCGCTCGCCGGCGGCTTCACGAGCGTCGCCTGCATCCCCAACACCGAGCCACCGATCGACACGCAGTCGACGGTCGAGTTCATCCACCAGAAGGCGGCCCGCGCCGACACCTGCAACGTGTTCGTGGTCGGGTGCGTGAGCCGCGACCGCGCGGGGAAGGAGCTCGCCGACATCGGCCAGCTCGTCGAGGCGGGCGCCGTCGCCTTCAGCGACGACGGCGCGCCGGTGTACGACGCCGAGCTCATGCGGCGGGCGCTGGAGTACTGCCGGATGTTCGACAGGCCGATCCTCGCCCACGAGGAGGTGCTCGAGCTCTCCCACGGGGGCGTGATGCACGAAGGGCTCGTGTCGTTGGTGCTCGGCCTCGCCGGGATGCCCGCCGCCGCCGAGGAGGTGATGATCGGCCGCGACATCGCCCTCGCGGAGGTGACGGGCGGTCGGCTCCACGTGATGCACGTCTCCACCGCCGGCGGCGTGGCGCTGATCCGCGCGGCGAAGGCCCGGGGTGCGAGAGTCACGGCTGAGGCCTGCCCACACCACTTCACGCTCACCGACGAGTGCCTTCGCGGATTCGACTCCAACTTCAAGATGAGCCCGCCCTTGCGCACGGCCGACGACGTGGAGGCGATCATCGCGGGGATCGCCGATGGTACGCTCGACTGCATCGCCACCGACCATGCCCCCCACGCCCGCGAAAAGAAGATGCTCGAGCTCGACCGGGCGCCCTTCGGGATCCTCGGCCTGGAGACGGCCGTGGGCCTGTGCGTCACGCGCCTGGTGAAGAGCGGCCGCATCGGCTGGCCGCGGCTCGTCGAAGCGCTGAGCACGGCGCCGGCCCGGATCCTGGGCGTGAACCGCGGCACGCTCCGCCCTGGTGCGATCGCCGACATCACGCTCATCGATCCGAGTCTCACCTGGCAGGTGGACGTGGAGCGGTTTGCCTCGAAGAGCATCAACTCACCGTTCCACGGCTGGACGCTCACCGGCCGGGCGGTCGCCACGATCGTGGGCGGCCGGGTGAAATACCGGCTCCCCACGCCCTGACCCATGACGCTGATCATCGACGGCTACAACCTGCTCCA
>RFPF01000164.1 GCA_009926295.1 Planctomycetia bacterium | reverse complement strand
GGCTCGCGGAGCGCGGGACGGCGGGGGACTGCTGCGACGGCGCCCCGTGGCGCGATTCGTCGAGCTGCGGCGAGATCGAAGCCGATCGCACGACGCGGCTGCACGCGGCCATCGGGCGGCTCGAGCCGCGGCTGCGCACCGTCGTCGAGCTGCTGCTCGAGGGCAAGAGCCAGGCGGTGATCGCCCACGCACTCGACGTCTGCGAGGGCACCGTATCGCGGCTGCGCTCCCGGGCGGTCGCGGAACTCAGGCGCATGACGGAATGAATCACACGAAGACGACCGTGCGGCGGCCGTGGAGGAACACCCGCTCCTCGAGGACGAGCCGCACCGCGCGGGCGAGCACGAGCTTCTCGACGTCGCGGCCCGCCTGGGCCATCCGCTCGGGCGTGAACGTATGGTCCACCGGCGTAACGTCCTGGGCGATGATCGGCCCGTCGTCGAGTTCGGCCGTCACGAAGTGGGCCGTGGCCCCGATCAGTTTCACGCCGCGGCCGAAGGCCTGCCGATACGGGCTGGCCCCGGCGAACGCCGGCAGGAACGAGTGGTGGATGTTCAAGATCCGGTTCGGCCAGCGCTCGATGAATTTTTCTGACAACACGCGCATGTAGCGGGCGAGCACGACGTATTCCGGCGCGTAGCCTTCGATCACGCGCTGGAGCTCGGCCTCCTGCCCCTCCCGCGACACACCTTCGTGCGACACGTGGTGGAACGGCACTCCGAACCGCTCCACGAGCCCGCGGAGAACGTCGTGGTTGCTCGCCACCGCCATGATCCGACCGGGCAACTCCCCGCAGGCGTCGAGCAGGAGCAACTCGCCGAGGCAGTGCGGCTCGCGGGTCGCGCAGACCACGAGCGGCCGCCGCTCCATGCGCGTCACGCGCACACGGGCCGCCGCCGGGAGCACGGCGGCGAGGCCGCGTTCCAGTTCGCCCGCGGCCACGGCACCATCGGCCGGCACGACCTCGGCCCTGAAAAAAAAGTGGCCGGCATTGGCATCGACGAACTCGTGATTCGCCTCGATGTTGAGGCGGCGGGCCTGGAGCACGCCCGTGATCCGGTGGATCAGGCCGACCTCGTCGGGGCAATCCACGAGCACGATCGAGCGCGGGGCCTGGGCGGGCGTGTCGGCAGCTCGTGTCATGTCGGCGGCGCGCTTCATCCAGGAATCCAGGCCAGCACGACGTCATCGACGGAGATGTCGGTCTTGCGGGCAGGCACGTCGATCGTCTCGAGCACGACCCGCGCGGGATCGGCGTCGATCCGGATCCGCTCGAGTTCGGCCTCCACCTCCTCCTCGAGCGCGAGCCGCCGCTCCTCGAGCGTCGAGAGGCTCTCCTCGGCATGGGCCACGTCGGCCTGCTGCCGGGCCGCCCGGCTCGCCGACCGCATCGAGGTCGCCGCCTTGCCGATCGTGGTGGAGCTGGCCATCTTGCGACCGAGGAGCGCCCCGAGCACGGCCGACCCGATCGACACGTAGGTCTGCAGCGACTGGTTCTTGGCCTCGGCCTTCTCGCGTTCCACCTTCTGCCGGGCCCGCTCGATCCGGTCGGCGAGCGTCGCGATCTTCTGCGCGTAGCGACCGCGCACGTCGTCGATCTGCTCGTCGCGCCACTCCTTCGCCCGCTGGGCGATCCGCAGGCGGAAGTCGGCCTCGCTCTCACCCGGCCGCGACACGGCGTCGAGCGCGGGCGCCGAGTAGACGACGAGCTTCGCGGTGCGCGCGAGATGCCCCTTGAGCGCGGTCGCGAGCGCGGCGTAGCCCTTGGGGCCGGCGAGCGTCGAGGGCAGGCTGGCGAACGACCCGGTGCGCGGCGCCGGCTCGACCTCGGGCGGCTCAGGCAACGTCTCGGCCGCCTCCCACGCCGACTCGCCGACGGAGTCTCCCGCCGGGGCCAGGCAGATCACCTCGCGATCGACGTCGATCCGCGCGGCCGCCTTCGCGTAGCGGACGCGGGCCCGGCCGAGGATCGCCGGCTCGTACCGCACCGCGGCGTCCGGCCCGAGGGATTTCCGCGGCGCGAAAAACACCTCGCGCACGCCCGGCGGCAGGATCGGCCGCGGCCCACCCGCGATGCCGGCGGCGTCGGGCCGTTCGAGCATGGGCGGGGGCGGGGTGGCCAAGCCAGGCTCCACGTCGCCCGCCATGAGACGCTTGATCTCCTCGCGCAGGAGAGGGCCGCGGAGGTAGGCGAGCGTCCAGCGGGTCTGGAACACCGTCTCCTCGTCGTCGTGCACGCTGTGGAGCAGAAACATCCGCTGCTCGAGTCCGGAGAGCAGTTTGTCGAGTCGACCGCGATCGAACGACCGCCCTGCCGACGAGGCCGCGCCTTCGAGGCCGTCGAGCACGCGGGCCTTGTCGCGGGCCGTCTGCAGCCGGCCGAGGAACCAGATGCCGGCGTTGGAGAGCCCCTTGTAGTCGAGGTCGACGGGGTTCTGCGTGGCGAGCACCACTCCGAGGCCGAACGCCCGGGCTTGCTTCAGGAGCGTGAGGATCGGACCCTTGCTCGGCGGATTGGCCGTCGGCGGCACGTAGCCGAACACCTCGTCCATCAAAAACAGAGCCTTGAGCGACGACGTGCCCCCCTGCGACCGCATCCATGCCACGGCCTGACCGGCGAGGAGCGTGACGAACGCCATCCGCTGGGCGTCGTTCAAGTGTGCGATCGACACGACGCTCACCCGCGGCTTCCCCTCGGCGGTCCAGAGCAGCCGCCCCACGTCGAGCGGCTCGCCGGAGAGCCAGGCCTCGAAGCCGGGGGCCGCGGCAACGGTGTTGAGCCGGCTGGCGAGCTGGAACCGATCGCCCGCGGGATAGAAGTTTTCAAGGTCGAGAAACCCGACCCGCTCGACGGGCGGGGCGGGAATGGCCCGCACGAGCGCCCCGAAATCGACCTTCTGCCCGCTCTTCCACAGGGCGTCCACGATCGCCGAGAGGAGCACGTGCTCCCGGCTGCGGCCGGGCTCGGCGTCGATGCCGGCGAGCGCGAGGATTCCCGACACGAGCGACTCGATCCGCTCGCGCCGCAGCTCGGGATCGGCCAGCACCTGCGCGGCGGGCGCCTCCAGGCTCTCGAGCATCGCCAGCGGCCGGCCCGCGCGGCTGCCGGGCGTGTACACGGCCATGTCCACGGCGGCCTTGAGCCGCGCGATCCGCTCGGGCGCCTGGCCGCTCGCCGCGAGGCCGTCCTTCCACTTCGCGGCGGTGCGTTCAGCGAGCGCCTCGAGCGTGATGCCGTCTCGCTTCGCGGCGTCGGCCTCGACCCACGGCAGGAAGTCGCTCGGGGCGAGATCGGGGAACGCGAGCAGGAGATTCGCGAGATCGCCCTTGGGATCGATCACGAGCGTCGGGATGCCATCGATCGCGGCCTCCTCGACGAGGTCGATCAGGAGGCCGGTCTTGCCGCTGCCGGTCATGCCGACGCAGACGGCATGCGTGGTGAATCGCCGGGCGTCGACGAGCAGGGGCTCGGGGCCAACCTTGCCCGTCGCGGTTTCGCACTTCCTGCCCAGATAGAACAGCCCGAGCCCCTCGATGTCGACGGGCTCGGTTGGCGTACGGTTCGCGCGCTTGGAGACGGGCCTGGTCATGGCCCGCCGATTGTAGCCTCGCCGGGAGGGTTGCCGCGCGCGTCCGCCGGTTGCCCGTCTGCCGTGACGCCGAGCAGTTGCTCCGCGGCCCGCTCGAGCGTGGTCACGAGCGGCCCCGGCCAGAGGCCGAGGATGAACAGGGGCGCCAGGAGCGCCGTGAGGGCGAACCTCTCCCGGGGCAGGATCTGGTGCCGCGGCCCGTCGATCGCCACGGGCCCGCCGAAGATCAGAAACCACCCCCTCATCACGGCGATGCCGGAGAGCACGGTCGAGACGATCACGAGCAGTCCCGCGTGCAGCTGCTCGTCGAGGCTGCCCGACACGATGAGGTCGTCGGCCACGAAGGAAAGCGTTCCCGGTACCCCGATCGCGGCCAGCCCGAAGATGAGAAAGAAGGCCGCGATCGCGGGCGCATCGTGAAACCGTCCCTGGGGTGTCGTCAGCGACAGCGTGCCGGCTCGGCTCTCGAGCGCCCAGGCCACGAGCCCGATGCCCGTGAGCGCCAGGCCGCTCGAGATCCACACGCAGAGCGCCCCGTTGAGCTCCATCGGCACCTTGCCGGCGAGGCCCGCGAGCACGAGGGCCGACTGGCTCATGGCGAGCGTGCCGACGAGCCCGCGGAGGTCGCGCTGCACGAGCGCGAGTGCCGCGCCGTAGGCGGCCGTCACGAGGGCGAGCTGCGAGAGCACGACGAGCTCCGCGCCGACCCCCATGCCGTGGTCGGCATGCCCCATGAGCAGTCGCACGGCCGTGTAGGCGGCCACCTGCGGCATGGTCGCGGCGAGGGCCGTCGAGAGCGGCGCACCGGAATAGAGCGATGGATACCAGGAGTGGAACGGGACGATGCCCTTCCGCATCAGCACCGCGAGCGCCACGAGCCAGCCACCGGTGTTGCCCACGACGCCGCAGCCCCTCTCCCACGGCGGATCGAAGATCATGAGCAGCGTGCCCACCGCCATCGCGCCGAAGGCCGCGATCATCACGGTCGCGAACACGCGGGCGGCCGGCCGGCCCCCCGGAGTGCCGCGGATCGAGATCCACGTCGGAAGGGCGGTCGCGAACCACAGGGCCACGAGCGCCCCGGGATGGGCCGTGGCGAACAGGGCGAACGTCGCGGCCGCGCCGAGCAGCAGCCGGGAGGTGGCCGGAGGGTCGAGGAACCGCCGCGGCGCCACGAGCACGATCGCCAGCTCGATGAGGGCCACGGTGGGCATGAGCGCTGCGGTGATCCCGTCGACGTGCACGAACGACCCGCCGCCGAGCCGCTCGCCGAACTCGTACACCGCGCCGGTGGAGGCATGCCAGAGCCACGAGAGCAGCGCGCAAGCCACGAGCGCGACGCCGAGCGCCGCGACGGCGGGAGTGCGCGGGCTGCGGGAAAAGCAGCCGGCGGCCAGCATGATCGCCGCCAGCGCGGGCGCGGCGACGATCGTCGCCACCAGCCCGAGCATCAGGCCCTGCACCGACTCCGGCGGGATCAAATCGCTGCCGATCATTGCCCGTCGCCCCCCGGACGCGACCGCTTCTCGCCGAGCCAGGCCACCCATGCCCGCTCCGCCCCGGCCAGCCGCTCGAGGAGTCGGATGACCGGCCCGACGAGGCCCATCACGAAGGGCTCCTCGAAGCCGCGCTCCAGCGCGATCCGGTAGACGGCGGCCCGGGCCGGCGCCGGCAGCCACGAGACGGGCGACCAGCCGCCGAGATCGGGATGGCCGCCGATCGCGGCCTCCAATTCATGGCGATCGTGGAGCGCCGAGGGCGAACGCAGGATCTGGAGGCTGCGCAGGATCGCGTGCCCGACGACGTGCACCAGCGGTACGACCCGCCAGCCCAGCCCGATCTCGACGAGGATCAGCGAGGCCTGCGCCATCGACGCGTAGGCGAGCATGCTCTTGAGGTCGGTCTGCACCCGGCCCACGAGGCCGGCGTGCAGCGCGCTGCCGGCGGCGATCACGACGAGCGCCATCCGGGCCAGGGGTGCGGCCTCGAGGAGCGCCTCGCAGCGCAGGAGCACGTAGGCGCCGGCGTGGATGGAGAGCGCGCCGTAGAAGATCGCGCTCGACGGCGTGGGCCCCTCCATGGCCCGGGGCAGCCAGCCGGAAAAAGGCACCTGCGCCGTCTTGCCGAGCGCCGCGAACACCAGCAGGAGCGACACGACCGTGGCGGTGCCCTCCGGCACGAGGCTCGTCGAGTGCGGCCAGTCGGCACCGAACAGCCGCTCGAAGTCGCCCGATCCCACGGCCCGGTGGACCACCACGGCCGCCACCAGCAGGCCGACGTCGCAGATCCGGTAGGTGGTGTAGGCGCGGAGCGCCGCGTCGATCGCGTTCCTGCGCTCGAAGAAGAAGCCGATCAGCAGGGCCGAAGAGATCCCCACGAACTCCCATCCGGCGAACATCACGTCGATGCTGTCGGCGAGCACCATCAGGTTCATCCCGGTGCCGAACAACGCCAGCAGGATGAAAAAACGCGTGAAGCCCGGCTCGCGGTGAAGGTATTTGCCGGCGAACGAGTTCACGAGCCAGCAGAGGCCCGTCGAGAAGCAGACATAGGGCACCGAGAGCGCGTCTGCGACGAGGTTCACCGTGGCCTCGTGGTGCCCGACCGCGAACCACGTGCCGGTGTGGACGACCTCGGGCACGAACGACCGCGAGGCGAGGATCGCGAGGACGCCCAAAGCCGCGAGGAATCCGACGGCGAAACCGCCCCCGACGATGCTGGTCGTCGACCGTTCCGAAAGCGGCCGGCCGAACAGCGCCGGCAGGCCGACGAGGGCGAGGGTGGTGGCGGGCGCGGCGAGTTGCAGGACGACGAGCGCGGCGACGGCGTCGTGGATCGTCATGGCCGCCCTCCTTCCGGGACGTCGGCCAGCGCCGCCAGGACGCGGGCGGGCGGCAGGTGCTCACGATGCCCCGCGTACCAATCGATGGATCGCTCGACCACCGGCTGGATGTGGCGATCCCCCTCGTACGGCACGAATCGCCCGTCGGCGAACACCGCGAGGCCGCCGGCTGGATCCCAGGCCGCGAGCTGGATCCAGCGGTTGGCCGCCATCCGCTGCACGACCGGCACCTTGGCGGCGGCGGCGAGGATCCGCTCGGCCGGCGCGTCGACGATCACGAGCAGGCGGACCGGCTCGTGAATCTCGACCATCTGCCACGGCAGTCCCGTACGCAGGTCGCTCGCGTGGCCGTCCATCACGCCCACGAGTCCGGTGATGTTGTGGGGCAGTTTCGTGCCGGAACCGTAGCCGAGGCGGTCGATGATCGAGAAGTAGTACTCGAGGTTGATGCCCGCGCCCACCGGCCCCACGGCCGCGAG
>RFPF01000163.1 GCA_009926295.1 Planctomycetia bacterium | reverse complement strand
CATGGCGCCTGTACCGCCGCCCATGGAGCCGGGCGTGAGGCCGCGGCGGACGCCCGGCAAGTCGCAGCCGGCTGGCGGCGACGATCTCCTCGGCGGCCGCGAGGCCAGGCAGCTCAACCGCAAGCGGTCGACCGACGGTCGCGGACCGCTGGGCGACGACGACGACGGCCTGCGGCGGCGCCGGGGGCCGCGGCAGCGTCGCGGTGCCTCCGTGTCGACCGCGGCGCCCCGCAAGGCGAACGCGTCCATCCAGGTTCCCTGCACCGTGCGGGCCTTCTCCGAGGCGATCGGCCTCTCGGCGAGCGAGGTGCTCAAGAAACTGCTCTCCTTCGGCATGGAGTCGATGCCGAGCATGGGCTCCATGCTCGATCGCGACACCGTGGAGTTGCTCGCGGCCGAATTGGGGGTGCAGCTCGACCTCAAGACCGCCGAGGATCTGGAGAAGGAGCTGCTTGCCGGCTTCGATGCCGTCGACGAGGATCCGGCGCTGCGCCTGCCGCGGGCACCGGTGGTCACGTTCCTGGGCCACGTCGACCACGGCAAGACGTCGCTGCTCGATCGGATTCTCGGGATCGACGTGGCCTCGCGCGAGAGTGGGGGCATCACCCAGCACATGCGTGCCTACGGGGTGAAGCGGAACGACCGCCAGATCACGTTTGTCGACACGCCCGGCCACGAGGCCTTCACGCAGATGCGGGCGCGCGGTGCCAATGTCACCGACTGCGCTGTTCTGGTGGTCGCCGCCGACGACGGGCTGATGCCGCAAACCGAGGAGGCGATCAGCCACGCCAAGGCGGCCGGCGTTCCCATCGTCGTGGCCATCAACAAGATCGACCTGCCCGGAGCCGACGTGCAGAAGGTGTACCAGCAGCTGGCCGCCAACGAGTTGCTGCCGACCGAGTGGGGCGGCGAGACGGAGGTGGTGAAGACCAGCGCGGTCACCGGCGAGGGGATCGACCAGCTTCTCGACACGCTCCTCACGATCGCGGAGCTGCACGATCTGCGAGCCAATCCCGGCCGTGCCGCCGCCGGCGTATGCCTCGACGCATCGATCCACGAGGGGCGTGGCGTCACGGCATGCCTGCTCGTGCAGAAGGGCACGCTGCGGGTGGGGGACGCGGTGGTGTGTGGCGAGGCGAGCGGACACGTGAAGTCGATGACCGATACCACGGCCAGGAAGAAGGTCACCGAGGCGGGGCCCGCCCAGCCGGTCTTCGTGAGCGGCCTCGACACGCCCCCCGGCGCCGGAGACCGCTTCCAGGTGGTGGAATCGATCGCCATGGCCCGGGAGGTGGCATTGAAGCGGGCCGACATCCGCCGGCACAGCAACCTGGCCAACGTGCCGGTGCACGTGACGCTCGAGAACCTCCACGACCGCCTCGGTGCCGAAAAGGCGCCGACCCTCAACCTCATTCTCCGCGCCGACGTGCGGGGCTCCATCGAGGCGATCCTCAAGGAGCTGCAGAAGCTCGAGCATCCGGAGGTGAAGGTCCGCGTGCTCCAGGCCACCGTGGGCGGCGTCACAGAGGCCGACGTGCAGTTGGCCGACGCCTCCGACGCGGTCATCATCGCCTTCAACGTCGTGCCCGACGAGCGGGCGCGGTCGCTCGCGGAGGATCGCGGCGTGCAGGTGCGGCGTTACGAGATCATCTACCAGGTGACCGACGATCTGAAGAAGGCGCTCGAGGGAATGCTCGCGCCGGAGAAGCGGGAAGCCGAGCTCGGTCGCGCCGTCGTGCAGCGAACGTTCTCGATCAGCCGGCTCGGCGTCATCGCGGGGTGCCGCGTGATCGGGGGCGTCATCGCCCGCAACGGACGCCTGCGGGTGATCCGCGACAGTCGGGTGATCGGGGACTACGGGATCGAGTCGCTCAAGCGTGAGAAGGACGACGCCCGCGAGGTGCGGGACGGCCTCGAGTGCGGCATCAAGGTCGCGAACTTCAACGATGTCAAGGAGGGCGACATCCTCGAGTGCTATCGGATCGAGGAAGTCGCACGGACGCTTTCGTGAGCACGCGTCGACAGCTCAAGGCGGCCGAGGCGGTGCGGGAGGTGGTCAGCATGGCCATCCTGACCGAGGTGCGCGACCCTCGTGTGCAGGGCGTGACGGTGACCGGCGTCGAGATGGCCCCCGACATGCGCAACGCCACCGTCCACGTGTCGGTGATGGGGAGCCCGAGCAAGCAGGAACTCGCCCTTCGCGGCCTCGCCTGCTCCGCGGGCTTTCTCCAGTCGCGGATCGCCGACCGGATCGACACGCGGTATGTTCCCCGGCTCGCATTCAAGCTCGACGGCGGAGTCAAGCAATCCATCGAAATCGCCCGCGTGCTCGGCGAGGTGTTGCCTGCGGCAACTGCCGGCACCGATCCCGAGGAAGAGGCATGAGCAGTTCGAAAAGCCAGCATCCGAACCGGCAGCAGATCCTCGCCAAGATGCACAAGGCGCTGCGGGCCCAGTACAAGCCGGTCGTTCCGAACGTGTCGCGACCGATGCTCGAGCAGGTGCTCTTTGCGTGCTGCCTCGAGAACGCCCCGTACGAGGTCGCCGACAAGGCGCTGGCCCGGCTCCTTCAGGGGTATTTTGACCTCAACGAAGTGCGGGTGACGACGGTCGTGGAACTGGCCGAGACGCTCCACGACCTTCCCGATCCCCAGCGGGCTGCGTTGGCCCTGCGCCGCGTGCTCCAGAGCGTGTTCGAATCGAGTTACGCGTTCACGCTGGAGAATGCGAAGAAGCATTCCATCGCCCACGGGATCAAGACCCTCGAACACCTGCACGGGGCCACGCCGTTCGTGGTCCATTTCGTGGCGTCCACGGCTCTGGGAGGCCACTTCCTCCCGCTCGACCACGGGGCGCTGGCGGCATTGTTTCTCGCGGGAGTCGTCTCGCAGGAGGAGTACGATGCCGGGCGGGTGGTCGGGCTCGAGAGGTTCATCGCCAAGAAAGCAGGAGTCGAGTTTGGATCGTTGCTCCACCAGTTCGGCGTCGAGGTTCTGCGAAACCTGCACGGCGCCACCGTGAAGAAGGTGCTCCAGGCGGTGAATCCGGCCGCCAAGGATCGATTTCCGAAGCGGGGCGAGTTGCTGGCGGCCCCGCAGCCCCCCGCCCCGGCCGGCAAGCAGGCCCAGAAGGCCGCCGACGCCGCTCGATCGGCGGCCGAGGAGCACCGTCCCGCGGGGCCACAGGCCGCCGCCCGGCCCGCTGGCAAGACACCCCTGCCCCCGCCCGGCGCCGGGCCGAAACGCACCGCCGACGGCAAGCCGATTCCCGGGACGAAGCCCGGCCCGAAGCCATTCGTCGTGAAACCGAATGCGGGCAAGCCGATCACGATCAAGCCGCCGGCCGAGGCCGCCCCCGCCCCCAAGCCCGAGGCCAGAAAGCCCGCGCCGACCAAGAAGCCGGCGAAGCCCGCCGACAGGAAGCCGGCAGCGAAGAAGGACGCTGTCAAAAAGGATGCCCGGGCGACGACGAAGCCCGCGGGAGGCAAGTCGTCCTCGAAACCGGCGGCTGGAAGCCGGCACACCGCCCAACTCGCGAGGCGCAAGCCCCGATAGTCTCGCGGCCAACGACGGGAACGGACCATGGCAGGACATTCGCACTGGGCGAACATCGCCCGCAAGAAATCTCTCGTCGACGCCAAGCGAGGCAAGCTGTGGAGCAAGCTCGCCAAGGCGATCATCGTCGCCGCGAAGCATGGCGGCGCCGACCCCGACGCCAACCTTCGGCTCCGCTACGCCATCGACGCCGCGAAGGCGGTGAGCATGCCCAAGGACAACATTCAGCGGGCGATCAAGACAGGCACCGGCGAACTCAAGGGCGGCGACCTCGAGGAATCGATCTACGAAGGCTACGGCGCCGGTGGCGTGGCCGTGATGTGCGAGATCCTCACCGACAACAAGAACCGCACCGCCCCCGAGATTCGCAAGATTTTCGAGATGTGCGGGGGCAAACTCGGTGGGACGGGCTGTGTCGCCTACCTCTTCGAGCGCAAGGGGCTGGTCCGCGTCCCGCAGGCCTCGTGCGACGAGGATCGGATCATGGAAATCGCCCTCGAGGCCGGTGCCGACGACGTGAAGCCGGGTGGCGAGAAGTGGGAGGTGACGTGCGAGCCGTCCACGATGGCGGCGGTCGTCGACGCCCTCGCGGCCGCCGGGATCGCGGCCGAATCGAACGAGATCGTGCGGATTCCCACCAATTCCGTCGACGTGGACGACGTGGACGACGCCCGCAGGGTGCTGTCGCTGATGGAGCGGCTCGACGACCACGACGACGTGCAGAGCGTCTCGGCGAACTTCAACATCCCGGACGAGGCAATGGCTCAGTTGAGCCCGTAGGACAGGCTTCAGCCTGTCACTCTCTCAACGCGTGCGCGCCGGCTTCGGGCTCCCCGTATCCCGTCGCCGGACGTTCGCCTTCGCCCTCCAGGCTCCGGCTCACTCGACTCCGGCTGCGCCGGCGGGAGCGCCTCCGCTTGGCCATCCATGGCTGCGCTTGCCTGCATACGCCTGCTCCGGGACACGGGGAGCCCGAAGCCTCCTCAACTGGTTCGACTGGAAAACGGGGAGGCTCGGGGCTGCCCATGCCCTCTCGCCGGGCTATGGGAGCGAGCGCAGCCACGGATGGCGAAGCGAAGCGGACATGCAGAGAACCGAGGCCGGGAGGGCCGAGGCGAACGTCCGGCGAGGGGGTCTGGGCAGTCACGTGCCGGCGCCCCACGCCGCGGTCACTGGCCCGCCGCGGCCGTCTTCGTTTCGGAGTGCTCGACCTGCGGCCAGTATTCGTCGAAGTCGAACTGCGGGCTGTTGTCGAGGTCGTGGCATTCGAGGCAGTTGTTCACCGCCTTCTGCTTGCCCTCGGGCGTGTCGAGCGAGAGCACGAGTTCCTGCCGGAGGCGGTCGCGTTCGGTGGCGCTCGCACGGACGTCGCCCCGCTCGACGGCGGCGTGGGCCGCGGCCGGCCCGTGGCAGTTTTCGCAGCCCTGGTGGGCGAGGTGCGGCGTGGTCGTCATGCTCGCGAAGCCCCCCTCGAACGGCTCGTAGCGCTGCGGCGCCCAGCCGACGACGTGGCACGAGAGGCACTCGGGGTCGCCGTCGCGTCGCGGGGCCTGCTGCTCGAGCGTGGTCAGGGCCTTCGCATGGCTGCTTTCCTTCCACACGTCGTACGCCTCCTGGTGGCAGTCGGCGCAGGCGGCGCTGCCGGCGAAGCGGCGGCCGGTGGGGTGCCGGATCGGCGCGATCCCGAGGCCCGCGAGGCCGAGTGACTCGAGCTGACGCTGGTAGGTCGCGAGGAGCCGGATCATGTCGGGCGACTCGCCGAAGCGGGCGTCGAGTGGCACCCGCTGTGAGCGAAGCGGCGCCTTGGAGTCGGCGAACACCCCGATCGCGACGGCGAACATCCCCTTGTGCCCGAGTTCCACCAGCCGCGTCCTGCCGTCGGCCAGCACCGGCAGTGTGGCGGGCGGCTCGTCGCCGCCGCCGGCGGTGACCACGATGTCGAACTGCGGAAACCTGGCCGCGAGCGCCCGTGCCTCCTCCGGCTCCGCCCACGCGAGCAGAATCTGGTGGGCGCAGTCGGCCTTGCGGAGTTCGGCCGCGACGCTCTCGAGGGCCTGCGTCGCGGGCTGCACCTCGACGGCATCGTTGGTGATGCCGGCAGCCTGCTTGTCGCCGAGCACGGACGTGATCCCGATTCTCAGTCCACCGGCGTCGATCACGCGCAGCCGCGGCGTGATGTTGGCGTCGAGCCCGAGCAGGCCGACGTTGGCGCTCACGAAGGGGGTGGGCCTGTCGCCCACCGGCGCCGCCGCCGCCACGATCTCCTCCGCGGGCAGGCGCAGGTCGCCCGGGCCGAAGCCCACCGCCGCGTAGCCCATCGATTTCAGGCCGTCGGCGATCGACTGAAACTTCACCTCGGACTGCCTGCCGAATCGCCGCACCTGGCCGCCGAGGTCCACCGCCACGAGCGGCCACCCGGCCGCCGTCACCGCCCGGAGGAAGTTCTGCCGTCGGCTGAGGCCGCCCTTCTGGTTTTCCTTGCCCGTGCAGCCGCAGGGCTCGATGTAGCCGTCGAGTTCGCCGGTGACCACGATCAGGGCGCGGGGATCGGGCCAGTCGGCGAAGATCGAGCCGTTTCGCTCCGCGAACGTGGCGACGGTCGCGGGCGCGACGTCGAGCCCGCGGTCGGGCCGGGCCGCCTGCGGAGGTGGCCCTGCCAGCAGCGCCGCCGCGAGGGCCGCACCGATGCGCAGACGAAAGCGTGTCGAGGGTTTCATGGGCCGATCACGATGCACACTGGGATCGTCAGCGACGGGGTTTCGGGATGGCCCGTCCGCAGCACGATCCTGCCGGCAGGCCCCTGCTCCGAGCACCGATGGTTGGCGGGCGGACTGCCGGGACGGACCGTGATCGAGAGCGGGATGCGGATCATGCCTTTGTCACCGACGGGCCTGCCCTCACCGACCGCGACCACGAGCGAGTCGGGCACCACCTCCTGCACCGACGGCTTGACGTCGATGGCGTGCGGTCCCTTCGCCGTGAGGAACAACTCCGCCCGAGTTCCGGTGCGTCCGGAAACGTGTCCGAGCAGGAGCGCCTGGCGGGATGAATCCCATGCCCCGCCTGCCAATGCAAGAGCGCCGCTCACGGTGCCCGCCACCGGGATTTCCGCCGTGACGTCTCCGGGAACCCTCAGGCGGGCGGAGATCGTCTGGCGGACCGGACCGATGGGCAGCCCGGCCGCCACCCGGATGTCGACTTCGATGCCCCCGCTGGCTCCAGGCTCGGCGGCCACGTCCGCCGCGGACAGCGGCGTCGAGGAAAGGGTGAACGCCTGGGCGGTTTGCGGGTCCGTGGCCGCGAGTTCCTCGACGATCGGCGGGGATTCGCCGTACGTGAAGACCTTCACGGTGGCGTTGGCCCCCGCACCCGCGGCGATCGCCGGCAGCGTGACGGCGTCGGGCAC
>RFPF01000162.1 GCA_009926295.1 Planctomycetia bacterium | reverse complement strand
GCTCATGCGTTCGTCGTTCATGCCTGCGTCTCGAAGCCTTTGCGCTGCGGCCGCGAGAGCAGGGCGTCGGCCTCCGAGTCGCCGACGAACCGCTCGGCGGCGGGATCCCACTTCAGGGGCCGACCGAGCTTGCAGGAGCTGTTGCCGAGGTGGCACACCGACACGCTGCGGTGGCCGCTCTCCACGTCGGCGATCGGCTGCCGCCGGGCGGCGACGCAGTCGAAGAAGTTGCCCATGTGGTTCATGATCGCCTCGATCTTGCCCGAACGCTCGGGCCGCGAGCGGTTGTCGAAGTCGTAGAGCGTAAACGCCTCGCGCGGCAGCGGCCGGTCTTTGAGATCCTCGACCGGCTTCCCGGTGACGTTTTCTCGGTTCACGAACAGCCGGCCCTCGCTGCCGGTGAACATGATCCCGTTGCGGCCCGTGTCGTCCACCGTCATCTCGACGCCGTTCGCGAAGCGGTAGCGCACGAAATAATCGAGCGGCACGTCGTAGCCGCCGGCCGTCGTGGGATACGTCGCCTTCCCTTCGATCTCGACCGGCTCCGCGTCGATCGCCCAGCGGGCGATGTCGACGTGGTGCGCGCCCCAGTCGGTGAGCTGCCCGCCGGAATAGGCCTGCCACCAGCGGAACGTGTAGTGCGTCCGCTCCGGCACGTAGGGCACGTCGGGGGTCTGCCCCTGCCAGAGGTTCCAGTCGAGGTTTGCGGGCACGCTCCGGGCGGCGAACGGTCCGCCCGCCTTGTTCTTGCCGAGCACGACCTCCACCTTCTCGAGCTTTCCGAGGCGTCCCTGCCGGATCATCTCCACGGCGAGGCGGAAGCGGGCGTCGCTGCGGTGCCACGAACCGACCTGCACGATCCGGCCGGTGTCGCGGACGGCCTTCCGCATCTGCTTGCCCTCGTCGATCGTGAGTGAGAGCGGCTTCTCGCAATACACGTCCTTACCCGCCTTCACCGCGTCGATGAGCATCTTGGCGTGCCAATGATCCGGCGTGCCGATCAGGATCACGCCGATCCGCGGGTCGTCGAGCAGCCGCCGGTAGTCCTGGTGACGGTCGGCCGCGGCGACTCCGCCGTAGATCTCCTCCGGCGTCATGCCCGTCTGCGATTTCACGTTCTTGTCGATGATCGTGAGGTCGAGGCAGTCGCGATCCACGTCGGCGATGCCCACGATCCGCCCGTGCGCTTTCGCCCGGGCCGCGATCACGGACCCCTGGTAGCGGAGGCCCACGACGCCGATGCCGGGCCCGTCGGACGGCGACGCGGAGGGCGCCGAGCCGCCAGCCGGTTCGCCCGCCAGCAGGAGGGCGCGGTGGGCGGCCGCCGTGGCCCCTGCGGCCGCGAGGAATCGCCGTCGGGAGGGGCGGACGAAGCGGAGAGATCGCGACATCGAAGCAGGCTCCTGTGGTACGGACGGCGATACTGTACCATCCCCTGAAACATCACACGCACTCATGAGTACGCACGACCCATGACTCCAAACACAGATTCGCGGCCCCGCGTGCTCATCGTCGTCGGCGACGCCTCCGAGACGGTCGATACGCTCTATCCCTTCTACAGGCTCCAAGAGGCGGGCTTTGTGCCGGTCGTCGTCGGGCCGGAGAAGCGCGTGTTTCAGATGGTGATGCACGAAGTGCGGCCCGGGTGGACGATTACAAAGGAGTGGGAGGGCTACCAGATCGCGGCGGAGGTGGCGTTCGCCGACGTCGATCCGGTGGAATACCTCGGCATTTTCTTCAGCGGCGGCCGGGCCCCTGAATACATTCGCTACGACACCGACCTCGTGCGGATCACCCGTCACTTCTTCGAAGCGAACAAGCCGGTCGCGAGCGTGTGCCACGGCGTCGAGATTCCGGCCTATGCCGGCTGTGTCCGCGGGCGACGGATGACGACGGTCGCGAAATGTCGGTTCGATCTCGAGGCGGCGGGCGGAATCTATGTCGATGCACCATGCGTGGTGGATGGTGCCCTCGTCAGCGGCCGCACCTATCACGACCACGGCCATTTCATCGGCCCCTGGATCCGGCTGCTCGAGACGGCGGCCGCGGAGCGGGCGTAGGTGATTACTTCTGCGCCGCCGGCGACTCACGGCGGATCCAGATCGTGGGCACTTCCGGAATGGGTGGCGACGGCCGCGGGCGCTCCTTCCGGCCGGCTGTCGCGGCGGCGAGCGGTTCGAAGCCGAGGCCGCGGGCGGGCGAGTCTGGCGGCAGCGAGAAGTCGCCCCGTTCGGGATCCCGAAACGACGGGTCGGCCACGATCGACGCCACGTCCTGCCCGTCCGTCTGCCGTGCAGCGAGATCCTTGCCGCCGGGAAATACGACCGGCATGCCGCCGTGCCAGTAGCAATTGGCCTCCGTGACGATCCCCTTCGTCCAATCCCCCTTCACGAGCGGCACATCCGTCGTCCACCACACGATGTTGCGCCGAAAGACGAAGCTCGTGTGGTCCTCGACGCGCGTCCGCTGGATCTGCCAGTCACGGGCGATCGCAAACACATTGTTCTCGATCGTGTTGTCGCGGCCGTAGTGCTGATGGAAGCCGCCGGAGCTCGTGTGATGCACGAGATTGTTGCGCATCACGATCCCCGTCGAGCCCTCGTCGGTGTACAGCCCCCAGCCGCCGTAGTCGTGGCTCGTGATGTCGTGGATATGGTTGCCCTCCACGACGGTGCCCGGGGAGACGCCGAGCGTGTACACGCCCCCCATGTCGGAGAGCACGCCCTTGCCGAGATCGTGGATGTGGTTCGACGCGACACGATTGTGGTGGGCGCGGCTGTCGGCGTAGCCCCACACCCAGCCGGCCGAGACGCCCGTGTAGGTGAAATCGTGGATGTCGCAGTGCGCGACCGTGCAGTGGGCGGCATGGCCGATCCAGACACCCACCGCCGCAGAATGGATCCGGCCGCCGTGGGCGATCGTGCAATCGCGGACGGAAATCCGCTCGACCGCCGACGCCTCCCCTTCCACCCGCGCCGGAGTGCCCCACGACTTGGGCCCGCCTGCCGTGCCGATGAGCACGCCGCCGCCGCCGAGATCCACGAGGTCAGAGCCCTCGACGCAGCAGTCTTGGCAGCCCGCGCCGAATTCGAGCGCGTAGCGGCCGACGTGCCGCACCGTGCATCCGCTGAAGGCGACGTGGCGCGCCGCCGTCGCGACGATTGTGCCGCCGAGATTGACCTCCGCCTGCGGATACGACTGACCATCCGGAGGCATCGTCCAATTGCCGTGGGCGAAAGCGAGCCCCTCGAACCGCACGTGCGCGACCGTCGTGCCGGTCGCCGCGTCGCCGCGAATCTCCACGAGCCGGTCGAGGACCGGCGCGACCACGACCGTGTTGTTCGGCGTCTCGCCGTCGAGCGGGCAGTAGGTGAGCGTGCCGGTGGGCCGGTCGAGGTACCAGGAACCAGGCTCCCCGAGCGCCTCGCATACGTTCTCGACGAGGAACCGGTTGCCCTTGGGAAACGAACACCACTCCACAGGGGCCCGCGTGCGGCCGGCGAACGTCACGATCCGCAGGGCCGGCTCCGTGGGGTGCGGGTCGATCGCTGCGATCGGCAGCCGGCTCATGGTCCAGCGGTGCACGGCGACCACCTCGACGTCGTCGAGATTGGCCCAGTCGGCCCGCAGCGCGTCGCCCGCGAAGGCGAAGCGGTCGTGTCCCTTGCCTGCGCTCGCCGGCGAAGGATCGACCTTGCCTGCGATCGTGTGCCACGCGCCCTTCGGCAGGATGGGGCGAAACCGGCGCTGGTCGTTGACGAAGAGTTGGGCAAAGCGCCAGCCATCCGCTTTCACAGCGGGGAGGTCCACGGACCAGCGTGGCCGGCCGGCCACGTCAACCACGTTCCAGCCCCTTACCAAGCGTCCACCACTGATCACGGGGTTTGATCCTTCGGCCGCGCGAATCACCGTCGGGGCCGCCTCCGTCCCCGAATCGGCGGGCTCGAGGATGAGCGTTGCGGGCAGCTCGTGGCGGCCATCGGCCACTTCGACGACAACCGCGGTTTGGCGGCCGGGTTCGGCAGCTCGGATTTCCCGGACGCGGTCGAGGGCCCGCCGCAGCGTCTTGACGGGTGCGGCACTCGTCCCGGCCGCGGCGTCGTCACCCGCCGGCGACACCACGACGTCGCCCGCTGCTACGGCGACACGTGGGACGATCCCGAGCAACGCGAAAACCGCTGCCGAGGTGAAGAGAACGTGACGGTTGGCATGCATTGAGGTGACTCCTGGAGGCGGCATCATGCGCGATGCGTGCGATGACGTCGAGCAGACGCATTGAATATGATTGCAACGATGAATCGAATCGTCACACGATTCTGTGGTGCATGGCTCACGGCCTTCGGCATGGCCGCGTGGTCATCGGTGTATGCAACCGAGCCGCCAGCGCCAACCTGTGCCGCCGTCGCGAAGCCGTGGCTTGAAGACGGCTCGATCGTCGGCGCGGTCGTGCTGGCCACCGACCGCGAGCAGACGCTGCTCCACGAGGCGCTCGGCCTCGCCGATCTGGCCAGCGCGCGGCCGATGGTGGCCGACAGCCTGTTCTGGATCGCGTCGATGACCAAGCCGATGACGGCGGCCGCCGTGATGATGCTGGTCGATGAGGGGAAGGTGGCGCTTGACGAGCCCGTTGCAACCTACCTGTCGGAGTTTCGCGATCTCCGTGTCGCCGCCGCAGGCGGCACCGACCGTGCTCCCGCCCGGCCGATCACGGTCCGCGACCTGCTCGCGCACACGAGCGGCCTGCCCTTCATGAGCCCGGCCGAGACCCCCACGCTCGATCGCCTGCCGCTCGCGGAGGCGGTGCGGTCATACGCCACCCTAAAACTGCTCTTCGAGCCGGGCACCGCGTATACGTATTCGAACTCTGGCATCAACACCGCGGGCCGGATCATCGAGGTCGTGTCGGGGATGCCGTTCGAGGCGTTCATGGAGACGCGGCTTTTCAGGCCGCTCGGCATGCGCGACACGACGTTTCGGCCGACGGCGGCTCAGGTCGCCCGGCTGGCGACCTCGTATCGCCACGGTGAAGCCGGCAAACCTGAGCCCGTGCCGATCGGTCAGCTCGCCTACCCGCTCGACGGCCCGGGGCGGTTTCCGATGCCCGGCGGCGGACTCTTCTCCACGGCCGACGACTGCGGGCGGTTTTGCCGGATGCTGATCGGCGGAGGAATTTCCGGCGGCGTTCGCATTCTGTCGGCCGACGCCGTGCGGCAAATGCGCACGCGGCAGACGCCCAAAGCGGTGAAGGAGGCCTACGGGCTTGGCGTGCAGATTCGCCCCGACGGCCAGTACGGCCACGGCGGCGCGTTTGCCACCGACCTCTTGATCGACGAAGGCCGCGGCGTGGCACTGGTCTGGCTCGTGCAGGATGCCGACCCCAAGAAGCCCTCGCAGGCCTGCCGTGACGCAGTGGTTGCCTGGCTTGACGGCCAGCCACTCAACGCCCGCTAAAGATTGAGACCGAAAACGTGCCGGTTCGGGTGTCGCCGTCGGGCGAACCCTTGCCGTCGATCGGCGGAAAGCGTGAGAGCGGGACGCGGGTGGTGGCGGATCCCCTGATCGATTCAAGCACATCAGGCTGGTTCTTGCCGCCGCCGGCCCACGCCACGAAGAGCGCGGTGACGTCGGAGTCGCGGGACACGATCATCGCGCCCTTGTCCCGGGGGCCAAGCGTGTGGTTGATGCCGCCGAGCCACTCAAGCCGCGAGCCATCCTCGGCTTGAAACAAGACCTCGGCATTTTCCGTCTTGAACCCCAGGAGCCAGAGGTCGCTTCGGCGCACGGCCACCTGGGCATACGGAATGTGCTCGTTGTCGAGTTGCCGCACCCACGCCTGCACGTTCTCGACCGCATGGCGGGCGCCCTGCCCTCCGACGGCGAAGCCCATCACGTTCGCCGCATACACCTCCTTTGCGCGGCCGTCGGGCCGCGTGTTGCGGTAGAGCTGCCAGAGGTCGGCCGTCTGTGCCGCCGGCCCCGGAAACTGCATGTCGCTGTTCCGGGCGTAGTCTCGCGTGTGGTGGAACCACGAAAACACGTCCTCGAGCACGAGCGGCCGGTCGGCCTCGTGGTCCACGAAGGTGCCGCCGGCGCTGACGTTCTGATGGATCCAGAGCGGCTCGGCTGACGGCTCCGCCACGCGGAACATGGCGGCGTCGATGCCGAGCGTCGTGCGGTACACGCTGCCGTGCAGAAAGCAGATCTCCCGCACGCTTGCCGGAATCGTCACTGTGCCGTTGACGACATACGCCACGCCCGGCAGGAACACGACCGGCTTGCCGCTCTCCATCGCCCGCTGGATCGCGGCGGTGTCGTCCCGTAGGCCTGCACGTCGGCCCACCGGGAAAGATCTGGCTCCGGCACGAGCGGGGGCATATCGCGGGCGCCGATCATCAGCGACGCGGCGGGAATCTCGGTCACAGGCCCGGCCGTCACTGAAGCGAAGCCCGTGCAGGAAAAGCCGCTTACGAACAGATGCCCGTGCTCCGCCGCCACGAGTGCCGCTGCGGCCCCCGCGAGGCCGCTAGCCCGGCTGTCGAGCAGCACGGCCTGCGCGCCGGCATCGACCTGCACGGCGACAGGCACGTTTTCAAATGACAGCTTCCGGGCGTCGAGGCAGGCATGGTGCTTGCCGACACGCAACCCCACGGCAGCCTGGCCTTTGAGCGTGACGTGCTCGAGCACCGCGACATTCGCGCCATTCGCGACGTCGAGTTCGATCCCGGTGTCAAATCCGTCCACCGTGATGTCGCGGAGGTAGCCTTCCACGAACGGCACGTCCATCAACAGCCCGGCACGGCCCCGGCCGTCGCCAGACTGGAGGAGCACGTTGCGGACGCCGCCCCAGTTGGCGGCATTCCAGCGCAGGGCGACCGCGCCTGGATTTCTCCGCCCCGTTGCGATCGTGAGGTTCTCGCAGAAGTTTCCCTGGCTGACGTTCGACCACAGTCCCTGGTGGAAGGCGACGACGC
>RFPF01000161.1 GCA_009926295.1 Planctomycetia bacterium | reverse complement strand
TCCCGGAAGCGCCGTGCCGCAGTTCATGAACGTATGGGCCGGATCGTGGTTGATTTGCTCTGTCACCATCGACCGCACGATCGCCGTTTTATCGACGAGACGGCCGAGCCGCGGAAAAAAATCACTCACCTCCGCACCGCACTCGCCATGCCTGGAAAACGTCGTCCGAGGACCCAGGCAAATGAGTTGCTGGCCTTGAAGTTGTGCGAGCGGCTGACCAGCCGTCACGCTCTCTGGCATCGGCTGTCCGTCGAGAGCACGGAGTTGCGGCTTGTAATCGAAAGTTTCGAGGTGACTTGGGCCGCCGGCAAGGCACAGGAAAATCACCGCCTTGGCCCGGGGCGGGTGGTGAAGCGGATCGATCGCGGCACGACCGTCGCGGCCCAACAGACCGGCGAGCGGCCCCGCCGAGAGAAAAGCCTGAACGGGCCAGGAACGTGCGTCGGTGCATGGCGATGGGATCTTCCATGGTCAGTAGCGGGCGATCGCTTCGTGAAGGTTCAGGGCGACCCGCGCGACGGAAGTCCAGGCGGCGAGCTCCGCCATGTCGTGACTCGGGTCGGCAGGTGCCACGCCGACGTTGAGGAGCGCTGCTGCGGCCTTGCGGTTGGCTCCGTATTCCTCGCGGCGGCGGGCGAGAAGTCCCGCAACGCGAGCTGTTTCCTCGGACGTCGGAACTCGCGACAGCACGCGGTTCCAAAGGAACGAGATGCCGGCTTCGTCGTCACCGGCACCGTGGCGGACGGCGAGTTCGGCGAGCTTTCGTGCCGCCTCCACGAACGTGGGGTCGTTGAGGAGCACGAGCGGAGCCTTCGGTGTGTTGGATCGAGCCCGCGCCGCGGTGCACTCCTCCCGGGCGGGCGCGTCGAATGCGAGCAATTGCGGGTGGAGAAACATCCTCTGCCAATGGATGTAAAGACCGCGGCGCCACTGCCGGTCGTCCTTGTCCGGGCGATACTCTCTCTTCGGGAAGTTCAGGTGCCGGTAGTAGCCGGCGGGCTGGTAGGGGTGGACGCTCGCGCCTCCGAGCCGTTCGACGAGCAGCCCGCTGACCGCGAGTGCCGTATCGCGAACGCTTTCTGCCTGCAGCCGCCACCGTCCCTGCCTGGCGAGCAGACGATTCTCGGGGTCCCGCGCGAGCATCTCAGGCGAGGCGTAGGACGACTGCCGGTACGTGCGGCTCGTCACGATCGTACGGATAAGGGAGCGCACGTTCCAGCCGCCCTCGATGAGCTCCAAGGCCAGGGCATCGAGCAGTTCCGGATGGTCGGGCAATTCCCCCTGGCCACCCAGGTCGCCGACGCTCCGACACAACCCCGCACCGAAGAACAGTCCCCAGATCCTGTTCGCCGTGACCCGAGCGGTGAATTCCCCGATGCCACCCGTGGAAACCGGGCCGACCAGCCACCGCGCGAGGTCGGCACGGTTCGCGCGTCCCTGCGTCTCGAGCCGCCCGAGGAAGGCGGGGATCGCCGGCCCGACGAGCGGCCCGGTATCGTCGTTCCAGTTACCCCTCGGCAGGACGCGAACCTCCCGCGGAGACGAGAGCGCCCGGGTGATCATGAGCCGCCGTTCGACGCGTACGGGTTGATCGCGGTCGAAGGGGCCGACCACCGATTTCTCCGGCTCGCGAACGGTCGGCGACTCATCCTCGCCGTGCTCCAGATGCGATTCGTCGTCTATGTCGGCGAAGAACGCGCCAAGCGAGTAGAAGTCACGCGTCGTATACGGATCGTACTTGTGATCGTGACATTGGGCGCATCCAATGGTCGCCCCCATCCATACGGCCGACACGTTCCGGATTCGATCTGCCTGGTAGATCGCACGATATTCTTTGGCTTGCACCCCTGCTTCGTGCGATGTCTGCAGGAGCCGGTTGTAGGCGCTCGCGAGTATCGGATCGTCCGGATGCTGCCCGGGCGCAGCGCCGACGAGGTCCCCGGCCAACTGCAGGGTCGTGAATCTGTCGAAGGGCACGTTGTCGAGGAACGCCTTGATGACCCAATCGCGGTAGGGCGATACCGCATGCTCCTGATCGCCGTGGTAGCCGACCGTGTCGGCATAGCGGACGAGATCGAGCCACCACATCGCCATGCGCTCTGCGTGCCGCGGGGAGGCGAGCAACCTATCGACGGCGCGCTCATACCGGTTCGGACTGCTGTCGGAAATGAAGGCGATGATCTCATCCGGCGTGGGTGGAAGGCCGGTGAGATCGAACGACACACGGCGCAAAAGTGTGACCGACTCGGCATCCGGCGACGGCGAGAGTCCCTCAGCCTCGAGCCTGCCGAGCACGAAATGGTCGATCCAGTTGACCGGCCATGCGGACTGGCGGGTTGACGGCGCTGGCTGCCGGCGCGGCGCGACATGGGCCCAGTGCGACGCGTAGACTGCCCCCGCTGCGATCCAGTCGGATAGAAGCCGCTTTTGCGCGCCTGTGAGCGAGTGATTCGTGTGGGGAGGCGGCATCACGGCGTCGGGATCGCCGCTCTCGACGCGGGCGACCAGTTCGCTCTCTTCCGGACTGCCTGCCACGATCGCCCGGGCACCGCTGGCGAGTACCGCGAGCGCCGCGTCGCCATCATCGAGCCGCAACCCGGCTTGGCGATCGCCCTCGTCGGGGCCATGACAGGCAAAGCAGTTTCGCGACAGGATCGGCCGGATGTCGCGATTGAAATCGGGTGCGGCCATCTCCGCCCCGGCGATCGTTGCCCATGCACCCAAAACCACGAAGACAACTGCCGGCACCACTGCGAATATCAGGCGCGTCACGAACGCTGCCTCGAAGGCTTGTTATGGCGACCTAGGCACGGGCCCGCTCAACCCACCATTGTTTATGACACGGCCTCATGGATCCTTAGCAGAACGGGTCACAGGCCCCTCGTCCTCAATCGGTGGCCGACGGCCCTCGTCGATTCCGTGGGTTTGGTGCCGCCTCTCCACGAATCGGCGAGAAGCCGGCCCGCTCGACGGGTGTCATGCACGGCCGTACGTCACGGACCGGCGCACAGTGCAGCCGCGGTACGGTCGAGATGCAGACGACAGTCGGGATGCCTCTGCAGGATCGATGCGGGCACGGTGGGCGTCACGGGACCCTCGACGGAATCGCGGACGGCGGCGGCCTTGCGCGTGTCGGGAACCGAGCAGACGATCGTTCGTGCCGCCATGAGCCGGCGAATCGACATCGAGATCGCTTGCGTGGGCACGGCATCGATCGTGGGGAACCAGCCCTCGCCCACCTGCTGCACACGGCACGCTTCGTCGAGCGCCACCACAAGGTACGGATCAGCTGCCTCGAAGTCGGCCGGTGGATCGTTGAAGGCGAGGTGTGCGTTCTCGCCGATGCCGCAAAGCACGAGGTCAAAGTCTTCGGCGGGGACGAGGCCGGCCAGCCGCTGGCATTCCGCGAGCGGATCGCGATCCGCGCCGATCCAGTGGAAGGCGGCCGGCCGGTGCGGCAGCAGATCGTGGAAACGCTCCCTGAGGTAGCGGCGAAAACTGGCCGGGTGATCGGCTGCGACGCCGCAGTATTCGTCGAGGTGGAAGATGTCGACGTCCTGCCAGGAAATGTCGGATACGGCCAGTGCGGCGAGCACCTCGAGCTGTGACGTGCCTGTGGCGACGACGAGCGTCGCGTGGCCCCGCGCGACGAGGGCGGCGTGCAGGCACGCCGCCGCCTCGGCCGCGGCGGCCGAGCCCATCGCCGATCGATCGGTGTGGATGTGGACCTTCATGTCGAAACCAACTCCGGGCAAGGAAAATAGAGGCCTACGGTGCAACGCGGAGTCACCGCCACCAACCGGTCGCTCGCGGGGCCGCGGGCATCGGGACACCCTGTTACACGGCTGGGGAACGGCCCGTCGACGTGGAACCCCGCGATCATGGCGGCGATTCCTGGATCACGGTCACAAACGTGCACGAGCCGCTCGTGCAGAAATAGGTGCTGCAGGAGCCGTTGGCCTAGATACTGAAACTGCCGACGTTCGAAACACTCCCCAAGGTACGTTACCTGGGCGCATGGTACGGCATCCTTGCAGAGATGGACAGGCGGCACCACCGCACCGGCGCGAGGGCTTCAAATCCGGAGGAAGATTTGCCGACGGTACAGCCACCAGCACCACAGCCAGAGCGTGGCGACGACGACGAGATTCTGCCACACGATCCCATACGCTCCGGAGAACGCCGCGGCGCCAAGCCAGGTCGTCGCGGTGGCCTTGATCCATCCGGCCAGCAGCTGGTGGGCGAGGTAGATGGCGATCGAGTTCATGCCGACGACGACCAGCGGCCAGGCCCACGACCGCCAGCCACGAATATCGATCGCCCAAAAGAGGGCCGCCACCATCCACAGCGAGACGCCGCCACTGGCTACGGCCCAGGAAGGCGTCCAGATCCGCTTCACGATGGGGCAGACGGTCGCACCCGCGATCAGACCCGTCGCGATGCAGGCGGCACCGGCAGCCAGCAACCACCGCAGCTTGTGTCGCGGCGTGCCATCCCCGCGCAGCGTCTCCCCCGCCATGAGGCCGAGGATCATGGTGATGAGCGACGGGACGAAGTTGAGCGTCTGGTAGCCTCCCGCGTTGAAGACGAAGGGCGCCTCCCTGGGGAAGAGGTTGAGGAACCAGCGATCGAAGTCGGCGGCGATGTTGGTGTTCATGTTCCAGTGGGCGAAGAAGCCGGGCAGCACGACCTGCGGGGCGAGTTCCGGCGAGATGCCGAGCGCGGCGAGATCGACGTCGGGCCCCGGCAGCGGGTGGCACGCGAACGCGACCCACGACGCCACGGCGATCGCGACCACGACCGCGAGTTGCAGCCGGCGTCCGCGGCCGGCGAGGGCGACGAGAAACACGTAGCCGAGGCCGATCTGCGCGAGCACGTTCACGAAGATCCACTCGGGCCGCTTCTTCGCGCCCGTGGCGAGGAACACGCCGAGCGCCACCAAGACCAGGGCCCTCCACGCCGCGTGCAGCAGGCGGCGGCGCGCCGTCTGTCCCTCGGCCGTCCGCCGGGCCAAGGAGAACGGGACGGCCATGCCGACCATGAACATGAACGACGGCTGGATCATGTCCCAGGCCCCGCCGCCGAGCCAGGCCACGTGGGACGTGTGGTAGGCGAGCCACTGCCAGGCGAGCGACTCCGGGTGCCGCTTCGCGACCTGGGCCAGACCGAGGCCGCCGGACGCCATGAAGAGCATGATCAGGCCGCGGTAGGCATCGAGCGACGTCAGCCGCTGGGGTCGCGGCGGTGTCGGCGTGCCGTCCATGTTCGATTGCTCCCGCGGCGTCCCCCGACGGGCAGCATGTGCCGACCGCCGGCCGGCAGTATACGGGGCGGCTCGCTCTAGCGCTGCTTCGCTCGAACGGGCTGGGGCGACGGATAGTGGTCGAACACGTCGCCGCGGCCAAGCACGCGCGGATCCTCCTGCCGCGTGAGCTCGGCGAAGAGTTCCTTCCGCAGGCGGCGCACGTCGGCAGCCCGCGCGGGATCGGCGGCGAGGTTGTGCACGCAGTCGGGATCGGACGTGAGGTCGTAGAGTTCGTCGGCCGGCCGCTTGCCGAAGCAGAGCTGCCAGAAGCGGTCGCCTTCGCCCGCGGCCTCGATGACTGCCTTCGTCGGCCCGGCGTCGGTGTCGGCGAGGCCGAGGTCGGGTTCCCCGCAGGGCCAGCGGTCAGGGGCGAAGTTGCGAACGTAGAAGAAGTCGCCGCGGCGGATGGCGCGGGCGGGATAGCCGAGCCCCGACTCGGTGCCGGAGCGGCAGCGGACGTCGTTCCGCTCGCGACCGAGGATCACGCGGTTGCGCGGCTGCGCCGGCGCGTCGCGGAGGAGATCGGCGAGGCTCGTGCCCGTGATCGGCCGCATGCCGGCCGCCACCCCGTCGATCCGCTCGAGATCGAGGATCGTGGGAGCGAAGTCGATGGCGCTCACGAAGCCCTCCACGCGTCTCCCGGGACGCACGATTCCCGCCGGCCAGCGCATCACAAGCGGCACGCGGTGGGCCAGGTCGAACGTGTGCCCCTTGATCCTCGGGAACGGCATTCCGTGGTCGCTCGTCACGATCACGAGCGTGTTCGGCGGCCTCGAGCGCGGCGAGGAGCGACCCCACTTCCGTGTCGAACGCCTCGATCTCCGTCGCGTAGTCGAGCATGTCGCGGCGGACGACGTCGGTGTCGGGCCAGCAGGCCGGTACGCGATCGATATCGGCGGGTTTCTTGCCGGCGGCCAGGCCGGCGTCGGGCTCGTATTTTCGATGCGGGTTTTGGCTGCCGTACCAATAGAAGAACGGCTGGCCGGGCGTGCGATGGGAAAGGAACTCCCGCAGGGCTGCACCCGGGTCGGCCCCCGCGTTACGCTTCGTCGCGAGGCCCCACGTGCGCCGGTCACCGGCGGCCGGCAAGGTCTGGGGGCCCGGCGAGGCGCGGACGGCCGCCCCGCAGGCGACGCCCGAGTCGGCGAGGACCTCGGTGAACGCGCGATACTCCGGCGGGAACGTGGGCCAGTGATTGGCCGCCGCCTCGAGCTGCCAGGGGTTTCGCCCCGTGAGGATCGCCGCTCGGCAGGGGGCGCACTTCGACGTCGGCACGTAGGCGTTGTCGAACGCGAGCCCGTCGCGCGCGAGCCGATCGACTGTGGGCGTGCGCGTCCAGCGGCAGCCATAGCAGCCGAAGTGGCACGAGGCGTCGTCGGCGATGACGAAGAGCACGTTCGGCGGATTCCGAGCGCTCGTGGGAGCGGCCACCGCGGCGGGCTTCGGCCGGCCACGGGCCGGGGCGTCGCGGGCCGGGTCGTGGTCGGGATTCGGCGTCGGCAGCTGGGCGGCCACGGCGCCGAGCCAGGCGTCGAGTTTTTCAGTGAGATCTGCGACGCGTTCGGGGTCGCGGGGTGCGAGGTCCGTCGTTTCTCCCTCGTCGTCGCGGAGGTTGTAGAGCTCCCGGCGGCCGTCCTCGTAGAACCGTACGAGCCGCCAGTCGCCCGAACGGATGGCGCTATGGG